>DYGP01000035.1 GCA_020724685.1 Candidatus Paceibacter sp. | reverse complement strand
ATACGGTGGGAAATCCGAGGGAGAGAACAAATAAGAGGAAGAGATTTAAGAAAGAGGAAATCGTTCTCCATCTTGCTCGCGCGGGGGAGGTGACGCTTGAAACGCTTTTGGGGATGATTGTTTCGATGGGCGAGTTGACGATTGCCATGATGGGCGCGACGTCAAAACGGGAATCGGCGCGGAACATGTGGAGGACAATCGGCAACCATAGGGATATCCGCATAGACTTGCGTTCGAAGGCGGCGCTCTCGATGATGCTTTCCCGGATGAAAAAAGAAGGTCTCGTGGAAGGCGAACGAGGAACATTTTTGCTCACAAAGAAAGGGCGAAAAAACGCCTCAAGGATGACGCTTCTTAAAAAACTGCCCTTTGGAAAAAACATACTCGTGATATTCGACATTCCGGAAGAACTTTCCTCCAAAAGGCAATGGTTGAGAAATGAATTGAAGTGTATGGAATTTGAGATGATTCAGAAAAGCGTGTGGAGAGGTGATGTGGTCATTCCTAAACGGTTTGTGGAGAACATCCATGATCTAAAAATCGAAAATTATGTCCATATTTTTGAGATCACGAAATTAGGAACGATGCGATAAGAGGTCTCAACAAATACCGATGCCCGCACCGGTGCCTGTGTCAATATTTGCGCCAATGTTCACGCTGATGCCTGCACCGATTTTTATACCGACCTCTGCAACATAACAATCTGCACCCGATCGGGTGCAGATTGTTATGTTTGAGTTATCCACAGAGTATAGAGGATTGGGCAGAGTAACGGCGACAACCGTTTGATATAATGGAGGCAAGTGTGAGATGAGCGAAGTTCCTCCAACACAACCAGAGGGAGGTGTTTTTTTTAGCGAATCTCCCGATCATCAGAAAGAAACTCCATCCAGGTCTCGCGTTCTCAAATTCGCCCTCATAACCGCAGGTGTGTTTATTGCGCTTTTTGCGGTCGCTGTCGCATATGAAGCGTTTTTCAGTCCCCGCGCCGTCGGAGAGCGGGAGACGCAGAGGAATTATGAGATCGCAAAAAAGGGACTTGAGGATTTCAGGGAAAAGATGACGGCGGACACATACGGCGGAAAGACTCCGCAGGAGACGCTCGATATGTTTATCGCCGCACTTGAAAAAAACGATATCGAGCTTGCGAGCAAATATGCGTGGTGGGATGGGGGGAGCGCGAGTATCGCGAACAAAGAAGCGCTCGTGGAGGGGCTTGAGCAGGCACAGAGAGAAGGAAAACTTTCTGAAGTAATAGATATTCTTAAAAAAATGGAATTTCTTGATGATATTAATAAAGGGTCAAATGATTCAAAATGGTTTGGAATAAAAGATAGTAATGGAATTATAGAATATTCCGTGGTCTTTAGAAGAAATAATTTTTCTCAAGTTTGGAAAATAGAAAGTATATGAGATGTTGAGGCAAGCGAACATAATCGCTTTTATTTTCACGGTTGCGGCAGTGACCATTCCGGCGGGGACGCATGCGTATCAGATTGATACGCATGCTTTTTTGTCGGACGAGACGTTTGATTTCTACAACTCCCGTTTCGAGAGAAAAATCCCGGAGGAGTTCCGCGCATTTTTCATCGATGGATCGAGAAGAGAGGACGATGCGCCGAGATGGATGAATCATTTCTACGATCCCGTGCACAAACGCGGGCTTTCGTATGATCCTTCGATCAGTCCGACCGCAGCCATAGGAAACTGGCAAGCGTCAAAATTCTGGGCGGAAGACCGGGAAAACCAAAACAAGCCGACATATAAGATTCCGACCGCGATCGCGTCAATTCTCACGGCGATCCAGCGGATGAGCATAAGCGACATTACGACAAAGACAGATTTCACGTGGCAGGAGGCGATTCGCCATTACGCGAACGGGGACATGGAGAAGGCGTTTTTCACGCTCGGGCACGTCATCCATCTCGTTCAGGACGCAAGCGTTCCCGCACACGCAAGGAACGATGTGCACCCGGAGGGTGATCCGTATGAGACGTTTGCGGGGGGATACGTTCTCTCGAATCCGGACATGGAACTGGAAACGCGTCTCGGATCAAAAATGCCGGAGTTGAGGGGTTCGCTCGAGGAATATTTTGAAGAACTTGCGACGTATACGAACAATCATTTTTACAGCGAGGATACGATAGGAATACAGACGGGGTATTCGAAGCCAGAACCAGATTTATCAAATTTCGAAATAGAGAATGGGTTATTTTATTTAAAATCAAAGGATACTAATAGAAATGATTATCTTTTGATCACCAAAAAATCTCTTAAGAATTTACTTGTAGACAATACTCAAAACACAAAACTGGACGATAGAGTAAGAGGGTCTTATTGGTCATTACTTTCGACAAAAGCGGTACAATACGGCGCAGGTGTAATAGACTTATTCTTCAAAGAAGCTGAGAAGGCGAAAAGTGATCCGAATTTTGATCGGGGAGAGAAAAAGTCTTTTCTCGGAAAATTTATGGACGCTCTGAAATTCGGCGTGCAAGAGATAGGCTCGGTTGTGGGAAGCGTTTTTACATCTGATGTTTCCGGAGGACCGGACTCGATTGCGCAGAATCCTCCGCGGGCTCCGGACGTTGGCGATGAAGAAGATGATGGATCGGAAGACGAGACAGAACTCTCCGCCGGGGACGAGGAGGAATATTTTGACGAATATGATTTCTCCGACGAAGAGTACGGGAACCAAAATAAGGAAGAAGTTTTTCTTGAAGAAGACCCCGGAGAATCCGACGAGATCGAAGAGGAGATTGTGTCTGAAGATGAGCAGAAAACGCCCGCCCCCGCGGGATTTTTATTGTGCGCGTTTGATGATCGGAAGCGGACGGAAGAGCGGACCGTTGTTTTGAACGAGGTGGCATGGATGGGAACGGAAGACGGATACACGAAAGAGTGGTTCGAGTTGAAAAACATCTCGAAGCGCGACATTTCGCTTTCCGGTTGGCAGATCCTCGATTACGACAATGAGATAAAGATAAAACTTTCCGAATCAGCCGTGATCCTTCCCGGAGAATTCTTCCTTTTTGAACGCGGAAACGATGATTCTGTCCCGGGGGAAGCCGCGGATGTGATATACAAAGGAAATCTTTCCAACGACGGAACGAAAAAGACCGAAGGCCTCCGTTTGTTTGACGGCGAATGTACGCTCCATGATGAAGTGTATGCGGCTCCATGGTGGCCTGCCGGGAACAACAAAGAGAAGCGCACCATGGAACGGGACCGCGACGCGATCGGATGGCATACATCAAGCGTCTCCGGCGGAACGCCGAAGAAAGAGAATTCCGAAAGATATGCCTCGTCGGTTTCGGGAGGAGGCTCGTCCGCGCCGACGGCGGAGTATGCTTCGGTGAAAATAACCGAGATATTCTACGATGCGTCGGGGACCGACGACGGAAGGGAATGGATTGAGTTGAAAAACGAAGATACCAAAACAGTTGATGTCGGAGAATGGAAGTTTTCTGAAGGAGGAACGAATCACGGACTTTCGCGTGAACGCGGTTCCGTTTCCCTCTCTCCGGGTGACTTTGCGGTGATTGCGGACGATGCGCAGACGTTTCTCTCGGAAAACCCTTCGTTTTCCGGAAATCTTTTCGACAGTTCGTTTTCTCTTTCGAATGACGGTGAGACGGTTGAGATCCGGAACGGAACGCTTGTCATAGATTCGGTTTTGTATGCGTCGTCGACCGGTGCGCGCGGCGACGGAAATTCACTCCAAAAAATAAGCGGAGGATGGGAAGCGGCGCCTCCGACGCCCGGTCTCGAAAATGTGCCCCTGAATTATCCTCCCGAGGCGGTATTTTCGGTGACGCCCTCGGAGCCCGTTGCGAGTGATTTTGTATATTTCGAATCGTTATCCTCCGATCCGGACGGCACGATAGTGAACCTTTATTGGGAATTCGGCGACGGAATGGCAACGTCCGGAACGTCGAGCGTGGTGACGCATATGTATGGGGATGAAGGATTTTATTCCGCGATACTTACCGCGACGGACGACGAGGGAGCGATTGCGTCGTCATCCCGAACGATTTTCGTCGCATCATCCTCATCGGTGACTTCGCCGGCGACGCATGTCGTGATCAGTGAAATATTGTTCGATGCGGAGGGAAGCGATGAAGGAAAAGAGTTCGTTGAGTTTTACAATCCTTTGGGTGTCGATGTCGATCTCACTGCGTGGTCTCTCGCGTATTTTATCGGAAACTCCACGACGAGTATCCCTATCGCGACATTCGGATCGATGCCGGAGGACAATCTCGGCATCGAAACGAAGAAATTTTTCCTTGTCGGCGTAAACGGATATGATCCGGCAAATTTCGGGGGAATCGAGGCGGATGCGGTGCGGTCGAAAAATCTTCCCAACGGATCCGAATGGATTTCGGTAGCGCTGTTTGATTCGGCGGGAACCGAAATCGACCGGATGCGATATACGGGCCAGTCCATACAGCAAGAAGGAAGAAGCGTTGAACGGAAAACAGTCGTTCAGAACACATGCACGTCTGCGCGGGGAAACCACGAATATTCCGGGCACACGTGCGATCGCGGGAGCGACGGCGATTTTGAAGAAAGGGAAATTCCAAATCCGCAGAACTCATTGAATCTTAAGGAACCGCGCGGAAGACTTTCCGCTCCGGTTGCCGTTTCCGGAGAACCCTCGGTCGGGACGTTTATAAAGGATTCCATGGAGATTGTTTTCTCGTGGACCGGATCGACCTCGACCGACGAGGTCGGAGAGGTTGCGTATCGGATGTTCGATATGAGTGCCGGAACCGTCGAATTTGTCTGGACGACCTCAACGACGTCGAGCGTCGCCATAACCGAGGTTGGACGGACGTATTCTTTTGAAATATATGCGGAAGACGCGGAAGGATACCGCTCCGAAAAAACGGAATTTACCGTTTCGGTTCCTGGTTTCTTTGACGGTCTGTACGCATATCCCGATCCGCGGACGGAAAACGGGACATATCTTCTGGATATGTATTGGGACGAATTTCCGTTCGTTCCGGAAAACAAGGGAGGTTCCGGATGGCAAGCTGTCGTGTTTTACAAAAACAGATCTCCGAATGAAAACAACAAGATACTTTCTTCTTCCGACGGATATGCGATCCCGGATGGCGACGGTGTTCTCCCTGTTCTTTTCGAGTCGTGCGCGGCCGGAGTTCTCGGAACGGATGAGGATCTTTTTATCCTTCCTTTGGGAAGCGGGTGGTGCAGTTCCCAGGGCGGGGATCTCTATCCCCGCGCATTTGATTGGAGTCGCCTTGAAGATTTTCACGCCATCATATACACGGATGAAATCGGCGCCGGCGATTATATTTCGGTCGCGTACTACGACAGAAACGGCTCCGGACATTTTGAGCTTGTCGCGACCGACAAGGCGAAGTGGTTCGCGCAAGCGGAAAAACCGCTTCAGCGCGTTCCCGAATTGTCGGGAGACATAGGGATCGAGTTTAACGGGAGCGAGTCCAAGATAACACTCTCCCTTCCGTCCGCTTCGGACAGCGATTCCATAGATTCGGAACTCGTTTATGAAATCAATTTTTCTCCGAACGCGACAAGCGCGCTTGATGAAGCGTTGTGGAACGCGACCACGACCACGGATGAATATATAAAAGCAGTCGCGCCCGGAGACGCATATCTCATTGGCGTCCGTGCGCGCGACGATTTCGGGAATCTTTCCGGTGTTGCGACGACAACGTGGGAATATCCGTCGACGCAGTTTCCCGTTTCGCAAACGGCCGCGGACGGATGGGGCGCGCCTCTCGGAACGACGCAGTTCACCGCGAACGAAGCCGACACCGCGAGTTTCCAGAGCCTCTCGCCTTCGGAGAGTTTTTCCTTCGATTCGGTGGTGGTGAGACTGAAGCAGGAAACGGCAAGCGACGTGGCGACGCTCCGCCTCTCCGTTCTCGGAAGCGCGGGGACGACAACGCCTGATTTTTCAAACGTTCTCGCGGAAACGACGCTCGGCAATCTCATCAATCCATCCCCCGACGAAGAAAAGACGTTTTTGTTCGCGTCTCCGGTGAACGTCGTTTCGGGAAATATGTATTGGCTCGTGCTCGACGCGGCGGAATATTCCGACATAAGGGGACATATGCGGAATGAATGGAAAAATGCCGTGATGTCCGGAGGGAGTGCGTATGCGGAGGGGATTGCCGGAAGCGGGCACTATCGCGGAAGGAACGCCGCATGCGGCGGAGAAGTTGTTTGCGATTTTACACCGAATTCAGCGGCAGACTGGTATATGAAAATAGGAACGAGGGAATAACTTAGTGCAATACCAAAATAACAATCTGCACCCGATCGGGTAGAGATTGTTATGTTGGGATTTGAGGGGAGACAATAAAAGATTTTGGGGGTAGGTGCGAAAAAGAAACGCGGATTGGTGGTGCTGCGGGAAGCGGGGAAAGCGTCTCCGGAGGGAGAAATAAAATAGTGTATAATCAATACATGACAAAAAGGGAGGTCGGCATACTCGTTGTTCTCGGAATATTCGTCGTGTTGCTTATCGTCTTCGGGGCGATAACAAAAAAGGACCGCGAGCGGCTTATCGGCAATCTCGAAAGCGAGCTTTCGGAGACTCCCGTGACGGAGGCGCCTCTTCCGTCCGAAGAGGTTGATTTTGTTCCGTCCGTGCCCGAGAACATCATTGAGACGACTCCCGTCGTGGAAGCTCCCGCGGCGCCCGGATCGACCGCGAAACTCGGGGGGTACGAGATTGAGATCCGGAGCATGGGATTCATCCCTCCGCAACTTGTGGTGAAAAAAGGCGATGTGGTGCAGATAAA
>DYGP01000034.1 GCA_020724685.1 Candidatus Paceibacter sp. | reverse complement strand
TTTTTCTCGCCGACACTTTTTTTGACGGGTTCGCGAGCTATTTCAATTTCGTGAATCGCGCGGAGACGTATCTTCCGCTCGCCGCACTCGCGTTTTCCGCCCTCGTCGGACTCGCCGACGACCTTTTCGGGGTTCTTCGGATAGGGCCCCACGGGGGAGGGCTCACCATGAAGCACAAACTTATTCTTTATACCGTCGTATCGCTCATCGGTGCGTGGTGGTTTCATTTCCACCTCGGGTGGAGCGTTCTTTACGTGCCTTTCGTGGGAAACATCGATCTCGGATTGTGGTACATCCCGTTCTTTGTTTTTGTTATCGTCGCTTCGGCGTTTTCGATGAACGAAACGGATGGACTCGACGGGCTCGCCGCGGGGATATCGTTTTTTGCGTTCGCCGCGTTCGCGGTGCTTGCCTTCGCGATGCACCGATTCGATCTCACGGCGATGAATGCGGCGATCCTCGGAGCGATTCTCGCGTTTCTCTGGTTCAACATCCACCCCGCGAAATTTTTTATGGGCGACACGGGATCCATGTCTCTCGGAATCACGCTCGGTGTGGTTGCCATGCTCACGAACGCGGCCCTCTTCCTCCCGTTTTTCGCGCTTATCCTCGTCATCGAATCCGCTTCGGTTATCGTGCAGTCGATAAGCAAAAAGTTTTTCGGGAAAAAGATTTTTCTCTCGACGCCGATTCATCACCATTTCCAGGGAATCGGATGGCCGGAGAGCCAGATTACCATGCGTTTTTGGATTGTCTCCGCGGTAACGATGGCGTTCGGACTCATCATTTTCTTCATGGCCCGTTTTGCGTGATTTCTATCGGGAAGTCGAAAAAAAGAAATTTTGAAAACATGAGAAAAATATTAATCGCGAATTGGAAGATGAACCCTTTGAGCGAAAGGGAAGCGACGAAACTTGCCCGCCTTTCCGATTTTTCCGGCGTGGTCATCGCGCCACCGTTCCCGTTTCTCGCCGCAGTCGGGAAAAGCGTGAAGAGCGCGGCGCTCGGAGCGCAGGATGTTTTCTTCGAGAAAGAAGGTCCCTACACGGGAGAGGTTTCCCCGGGTATGATCAAAAAACTCGGCGTGAAATACGTCATCGTCGGACATTCCGAACGGCGCGCGGCGGGGGAAAGCGACGACGTGATTGCGAAAAAAGCCGGAGCGGCGCTCGCGGCGGGACTGAAAGTCGTGTTATGCGTCGGTGAATCCCGAAGCGTGAGAGAAAAAGGAATCTCCGAATCTAAGGCGTTTGTCTGAAAACAGATCTTCTCCGTTCTTAAAAGAGCGCAAAAATCAATACGGGAAAAACCGCAAAACCTGATTGTCGCATATGAGCCGGTGTGGGCGATCGGTTCCGGGAAACCCGCACTTCCGGAAGATGCGTCCGTGATGTCGGATCATATTGTTTCCTCGTTCAGAAAGAAATTTCTCAAGGCGCCGGAAGTTTTGTACGGCGGCTCAGTTGATGCCCGAAACGCAAGATATTTCCTCGAAAAAAAATCCCTCCGCGGATTGCTTGTCGGGGGAGCGAGCCTTGACGGAAAAGAATTCGCGAAGATCGCCGAGGTCTCGAAAAAGTTCAACTAACCGAGTCCGGTTTTGACTTTTGAGTTTCGGATTTTAAACTGAATATATGTCACGAGGACTCAAAAAAGCGGCGTACGGCATATTCTACCTATGCATCTTCGGGTTTGTCGCGTTTTCGGTGTACTCGTCGAAGATGGAAGTTCCTCCGACGTGCTCCGACGGAATAAGGAATCAGGGAGAGGAAGCGATCGATTGCGGCGGTCCGTGTATTCCTTGCAAGGTGAAAAATCTCCGGCAGATTCGGGTAGACGGTCCGATTCAGTCTTTTTTTCTTTCGAACGGAAGGGTTATCCTCCTCGGTTCCGTTGTGAATCCCAACGAGGAGTATATTGCCGAGAATGTTGAATTCGAATTTGTCATAGAGGACAAGACGGGATACGTCGTCGAGAAAGTTCACGGGAATGATCTTGTATATCCTCTCGAGAAACGATACGTGTTCACCGCGGATGTCGCGACAAAAAGCGGCGATTTCGGGCGGGCAAATATCGAGATCGCTTCTTCTTCCATCGTGTGGGAGAAATATTATGAAACACTAAAACCCGTCGTCCAGCTCGTCTCCCTCCCTTCCATCACGGAGGAGGAGACAATGATACGCGCGAAGGGAATGATCCGGAATCAGAGTTCGTTCGCCGCGAAAAGCGTGACGGTAATCGGGATATTCAGAGACGCCTATAACCACCCTGTTTTTGTCTCGCAATGGACCTCGAGCGATCTCGGAGGGCTCGAAACGAGGGAGTTTGCCATACTCGTCCCGAAGGAAAGGGAGGTTGTCGAGCGTTTTGATCGCGAGAAAACTTCTTTCCTCGTCCAGGTCCAATAATCATGGTGCGCTCTTTTTCCCTGAAGAATTTCGATTGGACGCTTTTCTTCTGCCTTCTTGCGATCGCCGCGGCAGGATTACTTTCCCTCGCGAGCACGAGTCCGGGGCTTTTCTGGAAGCAGTCGGTTTGGTATCTCTTGGGATTCTCCATCATTCTCGCGGGAGCGGTGTTTGATTGGAAGTGGGTGCTCTCCCAACCATGGTTCCGGTGGGGCGTGTACGGAACGAGCGTCGCCCTCCTCCTTTTTTCGAATTTCCAGTCCGAAACGATCCGTGGAACAAAAAGCTGGATCGTGGTGGGAGGCATCCAGTTCGAGCCGGTAGAACTCGCGAAACTCGGGCTCATTTTTCTCCTTGCCGGATTCTTTTCCCGAAGACACGTTTCGGCGTGGCAGAACAGAAATCTCATTCTTTCGACGCTTTACACCGCCGTTCCGGCATTTCTCATTTTTGTCCATCCCGATTTCGGTTCCGCCGCGGTCATAACGACGATTTGGGTCGGATTTCTCCTCATGAGCGGGATACACAAAAAAAGATTTCTCATCGGCCTCGTTCTTGCGTGCGTAGGAATCGCCATCGTGTGGACATTTCTTTTGAAGGATTATCAAAAAGACCGTCTCACCGCATTTGCGTTTCCGGAACGGGATCCGTTTGGGATAAACTACAACGTTATCCAGTCGAAAATCGCAATCGGATCGGCGGGTCTTTTCGGAAAAGGGTTCGGACAGGGAACTCAGACGCATCTCGGTTTTCTTCCCGAAGCGCAAACCGATTTTATATTCGCGGCGTTCGTGGAAGAGTGGGGATTCGTCGGCGGCGCATTTCTCCTCCTGATGTTTTTCCTCGTTTTTTACAGGATATACCGGATCGGGGTCGCCGCCACGGGAAATTATTCGAAATTCATCATTCTCGGGGCTTCGATCGTGTTTCTGACGCACTTTGCCATCAATGCCGGATCGAATTTGGGGATTATGCCCGTTACGGGTATCACATTTCCATTCCTGAGCTACGGAGGGTCGAGCATATTGACTACCTCGGTACTTATAAGTATAATCCAACATATCAAACTTGAATCCCGTTAGAACACCGCGGATGCTTTGTTTTCCGCACGATTTCGCTGTTCAGGTTTGGAAGATCAAGGAATATATTACATGCTCTCTGTTTTTTCGTCGGCTTTATTTTTCCCCATGAATGAATCCTATCGGTAAAAAAGAAGGCGCAGCGAATCCCCGCGTCGTGCTCGGCTTGAGTGTCGTGCTCGCGTTTATTTTTGTCGTTGCGTATTTTTTCTACAGTCTCCAGCCGCATGCGCAATCGGGCATCGTACAGAAACAGTTCGTCATCGAGAAAGGGGAGAGTTTCAGAGATATCGGCGCGCGTCTTTCCCGCGAATCTCTCATTTCATCCATCGCAGTCTTCAAGGCATACGCGTTTCTCACAGGCAAGGCTCAGCAATTCCAGCCGGGAACGTACGAACTTTCAAACGCGATGAGCATTCCCCAGATACTCGACGCTGTCACTTCGAAAAAACGAAACGACGTCCTTGTCACCATCCCGGAGGGTTCGGCGCTCAGGGATATCGAGGCGATGCTTTCCGAAGCGGGCATCATTCAAGAGAACTCCCTTTCGGAGTTCCGGTTTCAAAAACTCAGTTCCGATTATCCGTTTCTCTCGTCCGCACCGTCGCTCGAGGGATTTCTTTTTCCTGATTCGTATTTCTTTGACGTGAATTCTTCCCCCGAAACGATCATCCGGAGAATGCTTGATAATTTTTCGAGAAAGGCGTGGCCCATGCTTTCCGGATCGGGAGATTGGTACAACCGTCTCATTCTCGCCTCATTTCTCGAAAGGGAAGTCGTGAGCCTCGAAGACAGAAGACTCGTCGCGGGGATACTCATGAAACGTATTTCTCTCAGGATGCCCCTTCAAGTCGACGCAACCATAAGTTATGCCAAGTGCGACGGGAAAACGAAAAATTGCAGGGATCTGAAGGTGCTCAGGACGGATCTCGATTATGACTCTCCTTATAATACGTATAAACGGCTCGGATGGACCCCTTCTCCCATCTCAAATCCAGGGGAAGTCGCGATACGGGCCGCGACCGACCCTCTCGAAAGCCCGTATCTCTACTACCTTTCGGATCGGGAAACGGGAGAAACGATTTTCTCAAGAACGCTTCAGGAACACAATATAAATCGCGCGAAACATTTATAAAAAAAACACCAAACACATCATGTCTCAACAAAAGGTAAAAATATTCTCGTCGTACAAAGGAGTTGTCAAGGAACCGCCTCATTTCATCGAAATACAGCTCCAGTCTTTCGACTGGTTTCTCAAGAAAGGGCTTCGCGAACTTTTCGACGAAATATCCCCGATCAAGGACCACACCAACAAGGAACTCGAGTTGCATTTTCTCGACTATAAATTCGACGAGCCGAAGTATACGGAGCTTCAGTGCAAGGAAAAAGACCAGACGTACGAGTCGGCGCTTCGCGCGAATTTGAAACTCGTGAACCGCGAAACGAAAGAGACGAAAACGCAGGAGGTTTATCTCGGAGACTTTCCGATGATGACCGGCCGCGGAACGTTTATTATCAACGGCGTTGAGCGCGTTGTCATCTCCCAGCTCCTCCGATCTGCGGGAGTGTATTTTCTCATGAACGTATTTCGCGGGAAGAAACTTTTCAGCGCGAAAGTCATTCCGAACCGGGGAGTGTGGCTGGAGTTCGAAACCGATCCCGACGGTTTTATCGGAGTGAAAATAGATCGGAAGAGAAAGGCTCCGGTGACGGACCTCCTCCGCATTTTCGGGATTGAGACGAACGAGGAAATTTTAAAGACGTTCGCCGACGTCGACACGGGAAAGATAAAATACATCGAGGCGACGCTTAAGAAAGACGAGGCGAAAACGACGGAGGAATCATATCTTGAGATATACCGGAGACTCCGTCCCGGAGATCTCATCACTTCCGAGAGCGCCCATTCCATCATCGAACCGATGTTTTTCAGGTTTGACCGGTACGATCTGAGCAAAGTCGGACGATACAAGATCAATCAGCGCCTTTCCCGCGCGGAAAGCACGTCGGGCCTTCTCGATAAGAACGACCTCGTCGCGATTCTCAAGGAACTTATCAAATTGAACAACGACGCGGATGCGATTCCGGACGACATCGATCACCTCGGAAATCGGAGAATCCGCGCCGTCGGAGAGCTCGTGCAGTCGAAACTGCGCGTGGGATTCGCGCGCTTGAGGAGAGGGGTTCAGGACAGAATGTCCACGCTCGAGCGGTCAGGGCTTCAGCCGGTTCAACTTGTGAATTATAAGCTTCTTACCGCGGTCGTGAGAGACTTTTTCGCCTCCTCCCAACTTTCACAGTTCATGGATCAGGTGAATCCTCTCGCCGAACTCGAACATAAACGGAGGCTTTCGACGATGGGTCCGGGAGGACTCACGCGGGAACGGGCGGGATTCGAGGTCCGCGATGTGCATACGTCGTATTACGGACGAATCTGTCCCATACAGACTCCGGAAGGGTCGAGCATCGGACTCGTGAGCTATCTCGCGAATTACGCCCGCATCAACGAGTTCGGGTTCATCGAAACTCCGTATCTCGTCGTTAAAAAAGGAAAGGTCACCGACGACGTGGAATGGCTCGACGCGTTCAACGAGCAGAAATACAACATCATACAATCGGACGCTCCGCTCGATGAGAAGGGAGGCATTCTGAACGATCGGGTGACGGCCCGCATCAAAGGGGTCCCCGGCATATGCGAAAAAGGAGAGGTTGATTATATGGACATATCACCGAACCAGACTATCAGCGTCGCGACATCACTCGTCCCGTTTTTGGAACACAATGACGCGAACAGGGCCCTTATGGCTTCGAACATGCAACGGCAAGCCGTCCCCCCCGTACGCGCGGAAGCCCCGCTCGTCGGAACGGGACAGGAAGAAAAAGCGGCGAGGGATTCGGCCCAACTTATCCTTGCGGAACGCGACGGCGTCGTCACGGAAGTCGACGGGAAATCAATCACCGTGAAATCGAGTTCGGGAAGCCAGATCTATCCGCTCATAAAATTCAAACGATCGAATCAGTCGACGTGCATCTCTCAGCGTCCGGTGGTGAAAGTGGGGGACAAGGTGAAAAAGGGTTCGGTTCTCGCCGACGGTCCGGCGACGTCGAACGGGGTGCTTAGTCTCGGAAGGAACCTTCTGGTTGCATTTACTCCGTGGAAGGGAGGCAACTTCGAAGATGCCATCATCATCTCCGAGCGCGTCGCGCGGGAGGATTTCTTCACCTCGATCCATATTGAAACGTTTGTCTGTTCGGTCCGCGACACAAAACTCGGTCCGGAAATGACGACACCAGACATTCCGAACGTGTCCGAAGACAAACTCCGGAA
>DYGP01000033.1:2189-6908 GCA_020724685.1 Candidatus Paceibacter sp. | reverse complement strand
GAGAGCTTCACCTTGAGATCATCGTCGATCGCATGAAGCGCGAATTCAGCGTCGAAGCGAACGTCGGACGCCCTCAGGTGGCATACAAGGAAACGATACAGAAACCCGCGGAGGCCGAAGGGAAGTATATCAGGCAATCGGGAGGGCGCGGACAGTACGGACACGCCAAACTGAAGATCGAGCCGCTTGAACGCGGAAAGGGATTCGAATTCGTGAACGGCATCAAGGGGGGAATTATCCCGCAGGAATACATCCCGGCGGTGGAAAAGGGTGTCAAGGAATCCATGGATAAGGGAATCCTCGCCGGATACGAAGTTGTGGACGCGAAAGTCACGCTCTACGACGGTTCATTTCACGAAGTGGACTCTTCGGAAATCGCTTTTCAGATTGCGGGAGGAATGGCGTTTCAGGAGGCGGCGAAACTCGCGAAACCCGTCATTCTCGAACCGGTCATGAAAGTGCAGGTCATTACGCCGGGCGATTTTATCGGAGACGTTACGGGAGACCTGAGCTCGAAGCGCGCGAAGATAAACGAGATGGGCGAGCGGGGACCGGCGCGGATCATCAACTCAGAAGTTCCTCTTTCGGAGATGTTCGGATACGTCACGAAACTCCGATCGATGACGCAGGGACGCGGTTCGTTCACGATGGAGTTCAGTCACTACGCGGAGGTTCCGGCAAACGTTGCTCAGCAGATCATCGAAGGAAAGAAAAGATAACGTTTTTTTGGCATCGCCCCGCCGGTCCATGGACCGGCGGGGTTTTTTTCATGCTATAATACAAAAAATGAAGCTTCTGAGACTTTCGATTCTTTTGTTTTGCGTCGCCATCCTCGGGTGGGGGATTTACAATCTCTCGGAAGAGCACAAAGCGCTCGACGCGGAGGCGGATTCTCTCAGGGAGCGGTCGGAGGAGATACGGAACGAAAATAAGTTCGTTTCCGAAAGGATTGATTTCTTTGAAAATCCCGATAATCTGGTAAATGAGTTGAAATCGCAGGCGAACGTCGTGAAACCGGGGGAAAATCTCATCATCGTCGTTCCCCCGAAAGAAAATCCTGAATCGGAGGCGACGTCGACGGAATGAGGCATATGCGGGATTGGTTTAGTGGCAGAATGCGACCTTCCCAAGGTTGAGACACGGGTTCGATTCCCGTATCCCGCACCAAAACCCCCGCCGGTCCATGGACCGGCGGAATTTGTATAAGATACGCAATACTCCTGCATGCGTGATATAATTTCACGGAAATGGCAAGAAAAAACAAGCGCATCGGCGTGTTCGATTCGGGGTTCGGGGGAATCCACATTCTCCGTGGCATCGTGAGAAAAATGCCGCAGTACGATTACGTCTATCTCGGCGACACCGCGCGGACTCCGTACGGTTCCCGGTCGAAAGAGGTTGTGCATGAGTTCACAAGGCAGGCGGTCGATTTCCTTTTCGCGCACGGGTGCAATCTCGTTGTGCTCGCGTGCAACACCGCATCGAGCGACGCGCTCCGGAAAATACAACGGGAATATCTTCCCAAGAAGCATCCCGGAAAGAATGTGATCGGCGTGCTCATTCCCGCCGCGGAAGGAGCGGTGCGCGCGACGAAGAACGGAAGGATCGGCGTCATTGCGACGGAAGGCACGGTGCGATCGAATGCGTTCGTGAAGGAGCTCACAAAACTTGCCCCGTCCGTTTCCGCATTTCAGAATGCAGCGCCCCTCTTGGTGCCGATCGTCGAGGCGGGGGAGGACAAATCCGAGATCGCGCGCCATATGCTCAGGCGGTATCTTGCGCCGCTCACAAGAAGGCGTATTGATACGCTCATTCTCGGATGCACTCATTACGGGATTCTCGAGAGCGAAATAAGAAAAATTGTCGGGGGAAAAACGAAGATCGTTTCCGAAGCGCGCATCGTGCCGCGGAAGCTGGAGGAATATCTCAACCGCCACCCGGAATACAGGAAGGATCTCGGAACGAGCGGAAAGATCGATTTCTACTCCACCGACGCGACGGAGGCGTTCGAGAGGCTGGGGAAGCGGTTCTTCGGGAAGAAGATCTCCGCAAAAAGGGCGGAATTGCGGTGAACCCTCAAAAAAAAAACGCACAGGGCGGTTTTTTTTGTGATATAATTCTGGAAAGAACGGGATTGCTTGACAATCCTTAATTTGTATGATAAAATAAAAAGGTCATAATAATAAACCAAAAAAAATGGATACAAAAAAGACGGACGAAATCCTGAACGCCGACCTGTTCAAAGAACTCGGATTGGAGAATCTTTCCCCCGAAGAGAAGAAAAACGTGGTTGATGAGGCCTTCAAGGTCATTATGCAGGGACTCTGGGTTCGCGTTTTGGAGCATCTTACTCCGGAAGAGCAGGCGGATGTTGAGGCAAAAATCGAAGGAGTGACCGATCCGGTTGAGTTTGTGAGTTATCTCAAAACAAAAGTTCCGAATCTTGACGAGCTTTTGAAAGAAGAAATAGCGAACTACAAGTCGGTTCTTCTCGCAAAATAAACAAAAGGAAGCATGGAAAAAATTCCTAAATATTACGAAATAAAGGATTCCGACAAGCGGGAAGGAATTTCCGTATACGGCGAGAAGCCTCTCGGAGAAAATACGCCCTCTCCGGACGCTCCCGCGAGAACAAGGAGCGCCGAGGAGGTGAAAAACGAGCTCGACGGCCTCGTCGCCGCGTGGAAGTCCTCCGATTACGTCGGAAACAAGGATGAGGTGGAAGCGAGAATAAACGCCCTGGAAAAAGAGCTTTCTGAGGGCGGTTTTTCCGATGGGAAACTCAAGACGGCGAAAGAACTCGCGATGGAAGGGAAAATCGCATGGGATGACGGAAAACCTTCCGCCGCCGAATCGCCGAAGTCCGAAAAGACGGTGAATCCGGAAGGATCCGTCGCGGCGGAAAATAATGAAACCCAAGAAATCGGAAAAGGGGAGAAGACCGAAAAGCCGATCGAGGAGGGCGGAACTCAGGAAAAAGAAAACGCGACTGAAGGAAAAGAAGAAGAGAATAAAAACAAAGAAGAGGAAAAAAGAGGGGGAAAACAAGGAAAAAGAGAGTGGGAAGATCGAGAAAGCCGAAAAAAAGGAAGCCCTCACCGAGGAGCAGAAGATCAAAGTTGCCGAGATCCTTTGTCTTGCGGACGACAAAACAAAGAAAGAGGAGTATCCGAAAATAATCGCCGAACTTGAGAAGAAGTATTCAAGGGAAGCGATTGATAAAGCGTGGGAAGTTGCCGGAGCGCGGCTCAGAACGGACGAGATATACGCTCGCGTTCTCGAAGCTCAGCGGACGACGCACAAGAACAAGTCTGTGGTTGATATCTGCAAAGAGTTCCAGAGGGAGGGAAGGAACGACTACGACCTTCTTTTCGCGCGGAACGTTCACCGGCAGGCACTCATAGGACTCAAGGCCCAGCTTTTCAGGGATGAGACAAAAACCCTTGAGAAGGAATTCGGGAAAGGAGATTTCCGCGTCATGGAGAAGTTGTATGACGCGAAGGGGGAAAACTACGAAAAATGGGCGTTCGATCTCATGGTGACGGAGATTCGTCGCATGAATGGCTCGGTTGAGAGAACGGCTTCCGCGCTCGAACGCAAGGAGAAAAGCGTCTCTCAGCGCGTTCTTGAAAAGATCTCGAAGATCCCTCGTCCTCTCCGCATCATTCTCGGTTCCGCGCTCGTCGGAGGCACGGTTGCCGCATTCACTCCCGCATTCGCGCTCTCCGCGTTGCCGGGATACCTCGGCTACAGGGTTCTCCGTTCGCTTTCCGGCGCCACCGTTTCGGCGGGTCTCCAGAAGCTTATCGGAAACAGGATCGCGGACAAGGTATATACGAAAAAATTGAGAGACGGGTTCAGGCCTATCTATGACGCCGCGCACAATGAGATCGAGAACGATCCCGAAATAAGATCGTTGATAGAGAGCAGGGGATTCAACAAACTCAGCGAACGCAACTACGAGAAAGCGAAGGATGTCGCGGAAAAGCTCGACGCTGTCGAGAAAGACGCCGAGAAGAAGAAAAAACGCACTCAGATAGCGACCATGCTCGGCACGGGAATTCTCGGAGGCGTCGCCGGAGCCGCGGCTTTTGACATGCTCGTGGGTCCCCATGCCGACGCGATATTCGGTTCAGGGAAACCTTCCGCGGACACCATTCCCGAACGGAAAGGAGGAGGGGCCGCTCCGGCTCCCGAGACTCCCGGTGAGGTGAGTCCCGAACCGACTCCGGAGATCAGTCCGGAGACGATGAAAGCGGCGACCATCGGACAGGGAGAAGGCGTTGAGCATGCGTTTCGCCGCCAGCTTGAATTGGACCCGCAGAAATTCGGATTCAAGGGCGATATCACCGATAAGGGTGCGATTCGCGCATGGTCCGGAGGGGAAGCGCACAGAATTGCCATTGATCAGGGATATGTCGACAAGGTAACCGGAGAAGAGATCAGGGTGCTCGATGTCGGACCGAAAGGAGCCGCGGGAAATCCCGCATATGTACTCGAGCAGGGTTCCGGAGGAAAGCCCTCGGTGCAGGAATTTCTTGACGGAAAACCGTCAGGAGGAGAGGGTATGAAAAGCGCGTATGAATACCTCTACGAGAAGCCGAAGGTTGCCGACGTTCCCGTCGAAGGGAAGGGGAGCGCCGACGCCCTCTACGAAGAGCGTCTCAGGACGGCTTCGGAGCCGATAAAGTCCGGTTTTGAAGAGACGCTTGCGAAGGG
>DYGP01000033.1:0-2179 GCA_020724685.1 Candidatus Paceibacter sp. | reverse complement strand
TTTCCGATTTCGAGAAAGCGGTTCCTCAGATGGAGGAAATGACCGAGAAATTCCCGAAATTGACCCTTTCGGAACAGGAGCAATATCTCATGAGTTCGGAAATAGAGAAGATAGATAATCAGGTCCGCTATCTCCAGGAACACAATTTCATTCCCGCTCCGGGGTCGGGACGCGAAGCGGATCTGCTCGGAGACATTCGCGATCATTACGCGGAGATGCTTGATACGTATCAGCAGAACGACGCGAAGTTTGTCGCCGCAGTGAAGGGGGCCGTTCAGCTCAACAATGCCGGATTCGAAAAATTCGTGAACACACCCATTAAGGAAATATGGAATATTCCGAACGGGCCGCGGTTCGATAAGGTCTCCGATCTTATGAAGTCCGTGAACGTCACGTCAGCCGATCTCGGTTCAGGGAAGACTGTGGGGGAAATTCTCCGCGGCAAATTCCTCGACGGTGAGTTCATCAGGGTTGAGAAGTAAAGATTTCAGAGAAGGAGTGACGCAAAAAATCCCGCCGGTCCATGGACTTGGCGGGATTGTGTTTATCAGAATGTGAAAAAAATTCCTACGTCAACCGTGATGTCGGCGTTTATTTTCTTTGCGGGATCCTCTCCGTTATAGAAAACATTCGAGAAAATTCCTATCCCCGACGAGGGCGATTTTTGGGGATATATTTCCGTCCGAATTCCCCCTCCCTTCTCGTCTTCCGCAATGACGCCTATCGCCGCCCATTCGAAAATTGAGTGGAGATACATCGCCTGCCACCAGACTCTCGTTCCGGAGATGAGATTTACGTACGCCGTATTTGTTTGAGAGTCGTCGCCGACATATCCGCGAAGCATAAATGCCGGACCCTTTTGTCTCTCGGACTGACCGGGGACTTCGAGTCCCTTCGCTCCGTGTCGATGTTGTTCGAATGAAGGGCGTTGAGGAATCCGTTTCCCTGCGCAAACAGGGGAGCGGCAAGAACGAGGAAAAGAACGATGAAAATCGCTGTTTTTTTCATTTTGAACTCCTTATAAAGTTTATTTTTAAGTGAATGTATCTGATTCAGTGCTGTTTTAACGATAGCATAAATTCAGCAATGTGTCAATTTTTCACGCTTCCTTGCTTGTCCTGATGGCGGCATGGCGTGTAGAATTGGAGGGGATTATGAGATTCGGATTCTGGAAAAAACTCAAAAAACCTTTTTTCGCCCTCGCGCCGATGCTTGATGTCACCGACGTTGCGTTTCGCGAGATGTTCGCGAAATACGCGCCGCCGGACGTGTTTTGGACGGAGTTCGTGTCGTGCGACGGACTTTGTTCCTCGGGGAAAGAAAAGCTCCTCCCCATGCTCGAATATACGGAACGGCAGCGTCCCATCGTCGCGCAGATCTTCGGCGTTCACGTCGTTGTGTATCAGCACATGCAGCAGAATGCGGATGCGGCGCGCGGTCTCGCTCATGTTGAACACGTGAAAATAGGCGTAGGCGATGCCGTTGTAGACAATGCCGCTGAACACCAGCATGGACACTGCCTCCCTGAGCGGGCGCGCCTCGTACCAGGCAATGACGGCCGCGCCCGCCAGCGCCGGCACGTTCGACATCAGGATCAACCGCGCCAGGCTGGCCTGTGGCGAGACCGGCCGGCGCCCGACGGCCTGACGGCGGCTGAGCAGCACGTGCGCCACGCCGAGCGCCACGGCGCATGCCGGGACATACACCAGCAGCGGGATGGAAACGGTAGCGTTCATTCGGCCTGCGAACGTGCGATCCGGCGGTAGGTCGCCGACTCCGGCACGATGATGTTTCCGGTCTCGCCGTAACGGCGCGACACATGGATGTACCACGCCAGGCTCATGTACTCACGCGCCACCTTGATGAACGAACGCAGCGTCAATGCCTTGGTGCGTCCGGACGCCCGCTGCGACAGGAAATGCGGCGTTTCGGCATACAAATAGCCGGCGCGGATCAGCCGCACGAGGATTTCAGCCTGATAGAAGAAGCCCGTGGCCCGTGGCGTAATCTGCCGGAGAACGCTGGTGTTGTAGATAACGGTGCCGTTCGTGTAGTTCAGGTTCATCCCGAACGACATGTTGATGATGAAGCGGTACAACGACGACACCACGCGCCGCGCAACCGACCGGATCTCCACGTTGTGGATGAACGGCACGATGATGTCGACATCGCGGGTCAG
>DYGP01000032.1 GCA_020724685.1 Candidatus Paceibacter sp. | reverse complement strand
CACCATCGGAATTTCCGATGTCGAGGCAAATCCCAGCTGATCCCTGAGTTTGGACTCATTTCCGAAATAAACCTGGGTCGGAATGCCCACATTTCTCAGCAAAGACGCTATCTCCTGAACATACGATTCCGCCTTTGCATCAAAGTTCAAAACCATGACCTTTGCGATCGATTTTTGAGTTTTCAGTCTTCCAAGTTTTTCCAAGGCGGCAAAGAGCCTGTCCACTCCGATTGACGCGCCGGTCGCGGGAATTGAAACGTTTCCGAACCGGGAAACGAGGTCATCATATCTCCCTCCGGAAAAAACGCTTCCGAATTCCGGAAGATCAAGAAGCGTCGTTTCAAAGACGGGCCCCGTGTAGTATCCGAGCCCTCTCGCCACCGAAAGATCAATCATCCACGCGCCGTCGGGAACACCGAGCGCTCTCACGTTTTTCAGCACTTCGGAGAGTTCGTTTATTCCCTCCTGAGCCATGGATGAATCCTTCATGAGTTCCGAAACGTTTGAAAGGACTTCGTCCTGCGTAGCGCCCCGGAGATCGAGGAATTTCTTAATGGATTCCGCCTGTTCAGACGAAAGACCGGGACCGCCGCGCTCGTCGCCCTCGGCGATTTCCGTACCCATAAGTTCGATTTTCACCGCGTCCCAGCCCTGCTTATCTAGTTTGTCGATGACACGGAGGACATCGACGTTCTTTTCGGCGGGATATCCCGCATATTGAGAAAGGCCGTTCAATATTTTCCGGTCATTCACCCTGATGCGGAAATTTTCCACACCGAGCGCCGTCATCGCCGAATACATGATGGCAATAATTTCGGCATCCGCCATCATACTTGCCGAGCCGACAGTATCGGCGTCAAACTGGAAAAATTCCCGGTACCTTCCCGCTTGCGGTTTTTCAGCCCTCCATACCGGACCGACCTGATACCGCTTAAGAGGAAGTTTCAGTTCGTTCTGGTATTGCGCGATCACTCTCGCGAGAGGAACGGTCAGATCGAAACGAAGACAAAGTTTGTCAAAATCCTTCTGAACGTTCGTCTTGAAAATGTTCATGCGGAAATTCGGATCGCCTCCCGTGAGAATCGATTCGATCTCAAGCGCCGGCGTTCCAAGCGGAACAAAACCGAACCGCTCAAAAACGTTCCGAATGATGTCGAGCATTTCCTGACGCGGAATCATGTTTTCAGGAAGATAATCCCTGAATCCCGCGGCGAGCTCCGGCGTTATTTTCTTCTTTTCTTCCATGATATCTCCTTGTTATTTTACATTACTGTTGTTTAAATTCTAGCCTCAGAATAAAATTATTTCAAGACTATGTCAAGAATAAGAAAAAACGCCCGAAAATCGGGCGCTGTTTTATTCTTCTCTTCCGAAAATAAAAGCTTCCTCCCCGGGACCGCCGCAGTTTTGGGGAAATATCACCACCCCGTCAAACGGCGCCGTTATCGCCCTGTTTCCGTCGTACCCGATCACCGTACCCTCGTTTATTCTCCCAAAATCGGGAAATGATCCGGAAACAACCGAGAAATCAGTTTTTGTGTGATAGATAAAACTCGCGTCAATCTGCTTCTGAGCGGAATTGATCGGAATATTTTTATCTCCGTCTACCATATTCATCAACCGGAGGAAAATCAGTATCGATTCGTAGGCGCGTTTCGGCGCTTCGGGATCAAGGTGATAGCCGCATTCAATGCAAATCCCCTTCCCTTTAAACGGATTTTTGTTCACATAATAATCGGTTCCGCCCGGTTCGATCTTGTCCCATCCGTGGGAACGAATGGGGAACGGAAGCCTTTTCGCAACATCGAACGAATGGGGTTCGCAGATTATGAAAGGCGTGCTTCTCTGATTCGAACTCGAATGTATATCAAGGAGCGCAACGCTCTTTCTCAAATACGGCATCAGTTCAAGCGCTCGGATCCGTTCATAGGATGTTTTTTCTTCTCCGGTCAACGAATTTCCGTGACGGAACGCCCTGTTAAGATTCATCTGCGTTTGCCTGATTCCAAGCGCGTACGCCGCGAGGTTTGCGAATATGAAATAAACCTTTCCGTTTATTATCTCTATTTCCTCAATGGCTTTTCTCAGCGCCTCGACGCCGCACGGTTCGTTTCCGTGAACGCCGCCCATAATCGTTACGATTTTTCCGGGATTTCTCCCTTTCTTCACTATGATGCTGGGATCACTCTTCATTTCAACCTCTCTGTTTTTAAAAGAATACCGCTGACTCCATTTTCCAACGAATGCAGAAAAAGTCAAAACATCCCCGATTTTTTTTCGGAGAGATAAAGATAAAAAAAACCGCCATTGCTAGCGGCTTTCCGATGCGATTTTTCTGAGAATATCTTTGACTCCTTTTGTATAGGAGTACGGGGAAACATATTCCCCTTCTTTTACAAAGACTTCTCTCGTTTTTTTTTGTCTTTCAAGGGCGTTGTTGACCCAATATTGGGTCACTCTGCCGTCGCCGATGACATCATACATGCTGTCGCCAACCATGGAGATCTCGGCTCCGGAACGATCAATGATATTCAGAACTCCGTTCTTCTTTTTTGTGACCGAAGAGTGGACGATGGTAATCCCATATTCGTCGTTTTTATCGATCCAAAAATCATCGATATCGAATCCGAATCCGTCTGATTCAAGTTCCGTTTTTATCGCCCGTATCGCCAATGCCGTCGAATACGAAAGGAGATTCTGATTCGAGACAAGTCCGTTTTTTTCGGAATTTGGAGACTTGCAATGAAACGCAAGGCTTTCTTTGCGCTGTCCGTTTACGAGAACGACATAATCCCCGAACGAGTCGAGACAGAGATCTTTCGCGACAAAATCCGTATTGTTTCCGACGAATATCGTCGTTTCCGGAAGGCCGTCAATGAGATATCCGAGAAATCTTCGCCTGATCCCAAGAAAAAAATGTGTTTTCTCAGGATGGAGCGATATACACGCATCATCCGCGGGATAATACACAAAAGCCCCGAATTCGGCGACAATCGGACCCGTAAGTGCGAGGTCTTTCGCTATTTTTTTCAGCGGCGGGAGCGGGGGATCCGAACAAAGTCCTATCTCAATACCCTTTTCCTTGCACAATGCGACCTCATCTCCGATATCGTCGGTAAAACGATATTTTTCGTCAATGAGGGTTTTATCCACGTCCAAAAGAATTAATCTTTTCACTTAGTCCTCCTTCTTTTCAAGTGTTCTGCCCTTAGAATGCCTTCTTTTTGTTTTTGTGTCAAGTTTTAGGATCCGCAGCGAAAATTATTCTTCCGCCACAATCGCATCCAAAGCGGTCCTTATCGCTTTATCTATGCCGTCTTTCGCATTCGGGCTTTCCACGAGCTCGTACACCAGAGAAGGATTTTCCCGTATCTCATCGAGAGGCTCCGGCGTATTCACCGAAAGCACCGCAGCCGCCTTCAATCCCCTCAGGGAAGCAAGAAGAAAGACCGCGCTACATTCCATTTCGGAACTCACAAGCGGCATGTTCCAGGCCTTCGTCCTTTCGTCCCGAAACAAATTCGCCCACCTCAACATGTTCTCGACGGGCTCGTAAAACGCGTCGTGAGTTCTGTTTATTCCCGTCCAATAGGTGAATTTCTTTTCTTTCGCCGATTTTTCCAACGCACGGAACAAAAACGGATCCGCTACGGCGGGAAATCTCTCGTCGATATATTCTCTTGTCGTTCCCTCTTCCCGGATCGCCGCAAAGGGAATGATAAGATCGCCGGGAGCGATTCCCCGCTTCAAGGCGCCGCACGTTCCTATTCTTATGAATTTTTTTGCGCCGGCGTTTGCAAGCTCTTCCACCACAATTGCCGCCGAAGGAGAGCCCATTCCGGTCGAAGCGATGGAAAGCGGGATCCCCTTATATGTTCCGTTCCAGACGGGGAGCCCCCTGTTATTCGCGACGTTTTTTACGTCGCTCCAGTATTTTGTCACGAGGGGTATTCTGTCCGGATCCCCGACGAGAAGCACGGATTCCGAAACGTCGCCCGGTTTGCATTTTATATGCGGTTGCAGTTTTTCCATATGAGGTATTTCTACAGATTTATCATATCAGCCGGGAATGAAAAATCAAACAAAAAACCCTTCCTCTCTTATTTCATCAAGGAAGGGTTTGTGATTATTGAAGTCCATGAAGACACTCCCGTATTTTTTCTACGAGAGATCCATCACTCCCGAAGGAAACAGGATTCCGTTCAAGATCGGAACAAAGCACTTTTTTCTCGGAAAGAATTTCGATCTCTTCCCAAAGTTTCAGGCTCTGCTCCAGACAGAAACGGGACCAGTCCCGAATGTGCTCTTCCGGAACCGAACTCCAGGAAACCGCATGCTGTTCGTCCGCGAACGGAAGAAGATAAGGAACTCCCGTTTCGGGAGAAATCGGAACGACAGCTCCGTTTTTCCGATGTCCGACAAGCCGTCCCGACAACGGAACGCCGACGTAGAAATCACGTTCGCATATCTCGTCGACGATATCCTTGTAGTGGATAACGGAAAATATTGAAACGTCGTCGAATTCATTGAGTATTTTTTCCGTCCCCGCCTCAACGGATATCCCGCTTATCACGCCGGAAACACAGATCCCCGCATTTCGGAATTTCTTTATCAGACTTACGAGATTTTCTCCCGTAAATATGACATCGTCCACAAGGGTGATTTTTCGGTTTTCCGGAGCGATCAGAGTCGCAAGATCTTCTATCTGCTCTTCGATCGTCTTTGCGATTCTCGATGCGTTGTCGAGGAATTCGAGGTCTTCTCCGACCATTCTCGTGACTTCCATCTCAAAAAGATTCCGGGCGTTGCGCGTGTATATCTTATCGAGAGAAACCACAGACGCATCTCCTTTTGGAATGCGCTTTCCGATATTCTCGATGATCGCGCCCTTCTTTATAAACTGCACGTCCGGGAAAAAGTCGAGAAGCCTTTTTTTCATCTCTTCTCTGGCACTCTCGAAAAAACGAGTGTCAGGAATTTTGAATCCGCGTTTTTCTCCCCACGCCTGGAGGAGCACGTCGATGTCTTCCGACACGACGAACGCTTTCGAATGCACGACTTAATGCCGCTTTTTCGCATCTCTCTTTATTTTTTTCAGGAAAGAATGCTTTCGGATATGGCGCCGAACGTGTTCCGTATCGCCTGTATGTCCTTCGCCAGAATTCTGTCGTTGTTCACTTTTTTCACGTGCTTTCTCACGTACGCATACGTCTTTTTCGTCCGTTTTCCGAGTTTTTTCGGATCCCTGAAATCAATTGCCTGCGTGGCGTTCAGGTATTCGATCGCAAGAACGTTTTCCGCGTTATTGACGATACTCCACGCTTTTCTCGCCGCAATCGTTCCCATACTCACGTGATCCTCCTGATTTACGGATGTGGGAATCGAATCCACCGATGCCGGATGCGCGAGCACCTTGTTTTCGGAAACGAGCGACGCCGCGACATATTGAGGAATCATGAGGCCGTTATGCAGTCCCCCCTTTCCTTCCGGAATGAGGAAAATAGGAAGTCCCGCATTCATCGCCGGATCGATGAGTTTCGCCGTGCGGCGCTCCGAAACGTCGGCGAGTTCAGCGACGGCGATGCCGAGCGTATCGAGAGCGATAGCAATAGGTTCCCCGTGAAAGTTCCCCCCGGACACCGCACCGTCGGGATTTGTAAATATAAGAGGGTTGTCGGTCACCGAATTCAGTTCCCTCTCCACAACCCCTCTCACGTATGCCAAAGCGTCCCGCACGGCTCCGTGCACCTGAGGCGAACACCTAAGCGAATACGAATCCTGAACCCTTTTTTTCATCGAATTCACGAGTTTCGATCCCTGAATGTATCTTTTTATGTTTCTCGCGGACTCGATCTGGCCCGGATGGGGCCTTACCGCATGCACGCGGGAATCGAAGGCATACGAAAGCCCGCACACCGCCTCGAGCGTGAGCGCAACCCCCATGTCCGCTATTTTGAGAAGGTTTTCCGCTTTATGAAGAGCGAGTGCCGCAATTCCGGTCATAACCGACGTTCCGTTGTTGAAAGCAAGTCCCTCTTTTTCGAGAAAACCCACCGGAGAGAGTTTCTCCTTTTTAAGCGCCGCCCCCGCATTCATTTTTCTCCCCCTATACCAAACCTCTCCCTCTCCCATCATGACAAGTCCGATGTGAGAAAGCGGAGCAAGATCTCCCGACGACCCGACCGATCCCTGCGAAGGAACAAGGGGAACAATGTTTTTGTTCAGCAGCAAAAGAAGAAACTCCAGAAATTCCAATCGCACGCCGGAGAACCCCTGCGCGAGCGAGTTCGCCCGAACAAGCATCGCCGCGCGCACCATTTCGGGAGAAAGAAGATCTCCGACTCCGGACGAATGGCTTCTGATAAGATTGCGCTGAAGCTCCTTTACGTTTTCTTTGTCGATGAATTTGTCTTTAAAACTTCCGAAGCCGGTCGTGACCCCATATACCACTTTTCTTTTTTCCACGATTCTTTCCACGACCTTCCGCGATTCGACTATTTTTCTCTTCGCTTTTTTCGAAAGAACGACTTTTATCCCCGGACGATGCGCTACTCCCCAGACGACGTCCGGGGTGAGATGGTGATCCGGCCCTATCTCGACAAGACTGTTTTTCATGCCCTTATTGTACCGCCACCCGTTTTTTGGTCAATAAAATAAAAATCCGGCCGAAACCGGATCTCCGTTACACGTAAAGTTTTACGTTTTTGTAATCGTGCAAATCTGAAATCGATTGATTGAGGACGATCCTGCTTATCGATTCGCCCAACAACGCGTCGACGGATATAATCTCCGTTTTTCCGCAAAACTCGTCTTTTCCCTCAATGGGGATGCTGTTTGTGAAAAAAAATCGTTCGATCGGGGATTGTTCGAGAAGCGCCATAAGCTCTTGAGAAGCCTTTTTTTTGTTTCTGAGAACGGCGTGAACCGTTGCCGAAACAACCCCCTTGGCGCCTTCGCTCATC
>DYGP01000031.1:1025-6968 GCA_020724685.1 Candidatus Paceibacter sp. | reverse complement strand
CTCGAGAGGAGTCGAACCTCTATTACCAGCTTCGGAGGCCAGCGTTCTATCCATTTAACTACGAGGGCTCGTGCTTTACTCTACCGTGCTTATCCGAAAGCGCAAGAAGGAGAAAGACGAAGACCCAAAACATCGCAATGCCGCTCTGCATTGTCCAAAAGAAATGGTCCACGAGGCTGAACGCGAAGAAGCCCACAAGCATGGAAAACACCCACGCCACGGAGATGTCTTTTCGAACGTTCCGGAGCGCGTACGAAAGCAACACGGCAAGAAAGATGCCAAACGGGACGCTCCCAGCGAATCCTATTTCGGAAAGCATCAGGAGCGGCATATTGTGCACCGGCTGATAGTCCTGCTGTCTCATGATGCCGAACGCGCCGTATAACCCATGTTCTTTTGCGTACAGGATCTCGTTTCCTATACCCACACCCACGATCGGATTCTCTCTCACGATTTCCTTTCCAAGATAGAGGTAATCGACGCGAAGCTCTACCGACGGCTCGTCTTTCTCGAACGACGCTCGCGGGAGAATCGCCCATCCGAAAATCGAATATACCGCGACCGCGACAAAGAAAAGCACTGTCACGACCTTCAGAGCGACGACCTTCTTTCCGGAAGAAGATATAAGGATTCCGACGAACGCGGCGAGCGCGATCGCGCTCGCAATCCATCCAGACCGAGAGAATGTAAGTGTGAGACCGCACGCGATGATGAATAGTCCGCCAGCAAGAAGGGTGGTTTTCTTGTAATTTTTTTTCCCGTCCGCAAAGTTTTTCACAAGAAGAAATGTCCCGGATACGAATGCGATAAGAAGAAATGCGGCGAGGATATTCGCGTGCTGCATCGTCCCATATGCACGAAGAAAAAGCGCATCTCCCACGGATGTGCGCGCAACGTATTGCGTGGTCTCGTTCACTACGACCTCGCCAAGATACCTGATCCCGATACTCTTCCCTGTCGCAAACTGAACCATACCGACAATGGATTGAATGATGCCCGACACGAATACGCCAAGCGCCGCGATACAGTGATCCGAGTGGCGCACGAGCGTACACGCAAATATTCCAAGCAACACGCCCAACAGGAGACGTACAAACGCATATATCGATACCCCCGTATGAGAAGAGACGAATACCGAGAAAAGCGCAATAAGAAGGAAAAATGAGAGTGATATAACAACGATCTTTTTCTCAAGAATCCATGAAAGAACTTTTTTGCGAATGAGTGCGAATAAAACGATTCCAAGGATTGGTATCCATATGTCATTTAAAAAAAGGAAGACACCGTCAGCCTCAGAGGTGATTCCCCTCCCTTCCAAAGGAAAAAGAAATTTTTTCGTTCCGAGAGGAAGCGCAAAAAAGAAAAGAAAAACGAGCGCTTCCCTCGCGCTGAAAGAGAATTTTCCTATGCGAATATTTTCGAGCATGTGTACACGAAAGAAATGACGAATGCGGCGATCGGGATCGCGGCATACCAGCGTTTTCTATTCCGGGGAAAGGCACGGAGCCATATCCACGTTATGACAATGCCCTCGACCGCGACGAATATCCCGCCGCTTATGGAGAGGGCTTCCATAAAGCTGTCGAACCCCGAAAAGAAAAGGATTGGAGGAATCACCGCAGGAATGCTGAACGCAAAAATCGCCGGGAGACGCGAATCAAAGAGAAGGATGTCTTTTATGTTCGTCCCGAGCATGATATACGACGTCCAAAGCGTGAGAAATCCGACGACGCCAAGTATGATTTTCGCATAAAAAGGAAGGAACAGGAGTCCCGACAACGCATCCTCCGATACGGAAATCGGGCTGAGCGATATAATCGCAAAAACAAAGACGATATACGTCACGACGGGAATGAAAACACCGATTCGGATCGCGCTTGTGAGTTTGAACGGACTCCTTTCCCTCCTCGCCTCCTTCCAAATGCGCACGACGCCCGCAACCGCGGAACGCCCGGAAAAGGAGAAGAGGATCGGACCGAAAGGGAGGAGAAATGCGCCGATATGCGCCCCGGGAGACGCCATCTCCGGCATATCGAATCCCGAACGGAAGGCGAAAAAGAGAATGAAGAAGACCGCCGATATGATGCTCGCGGTCGCAAGAAATTCCGCCCACCCGAGCAAAGCCGCTCTCACAAAAAAGAAGGCGGAGCAAATCGCCCAAAAGACCGCAATCACCCACCATCCTTCAACTCCCGAAGCGAAAGACACAAACGACGGAATGAGAGCGAGATACGCAAGGAGGGCGAACAAAACCCCAAAGAGCGTGTTCGCTTTCACAATCGGCACGGCGAATCTCGGGAGATATTTCTTTGCGAGAAAGAAAAGGTCGTGGTATCCCCGTTCGGAGGAGAGCACGGATGCGTACATCCCGTAGAGAAAGGCATAGAGAAATCCGAAAAAAACGAGATATCCGATCCCGAAAACGACCCCTATCTCGGAGAATACGTATGGAAGAGAAAAAATGCCCGCGCCTATGATGGTTCCCGCGAGCAATCCCGCTCCAAGTATGAGGCGGATGTTCATTTCATTTCCGTTCGAATACGCAATCGCCGACTCTGACTTTCTTTTTCACTTTCACGCCGACGGAACTTCCTTTTTTCGCGGTTTTCGCCGGAACGTGGTCTTTTTGGATCGACGCAAGGACATCGTCGAAGCCGGTCGTCGCACCCGCGTATCGCACTTTTTTCCCCACACGGACATTCACGCCGAATTTCACGACGGCAACTTTTATCTTCCCGAAATAATGCGTTACTTTCCCGATTTGTTTTTCCTTCTTTGCGCGGGATTTCGCGGGAGATTTTTTCACCGCGCTTTTCTTTCCCGGAGCTTTCCTCTTTGGTTTTCCTGTCAGCGCTTTTTTTATCTTTCCGAACATATGATCAAAGGGAGACTTTGTTGTTTTTCTCCTCTTCCGCCTCAATGAGTTTGATGACTTTATCCACGAGATCCGCCGGATCGTTCGAATATACGATTTTTCCCCGTCCGCGATGCGATCCTTCGACGATCTCTTTCAGTTTGTCGGCGATGCCTCCCGTCCCCTCAAGCACTCCCATGGGTTTTTGGTCCTCAAACCCGATAGTGAACTCATTGAGGGTGCCGATGCGTCCGCAGATCGTGATGATCGCGTCGGCGGACCGGGTAAGGATAAGATTCCGCCCCGCATAATTGAAACCGGTGTATATGATGAGATCGTGATAATCAGTCGGGAGGCGGTACGCCTTTACGTGTGCGAGTTTTGAGGCTGCCGGAGAGAGTCCGATCACAATCCCCCCCTCCATTTTTGCCCCTTTCGCGGACCAATACGGCATTCCCGTCGTCGCTCCCGTCACAAGCACCATGCCGCGCTTCGCTATTTCGCGCCCTATCTGTTCGGCTTTTTCGTGGGATCCGTCCGCGCAAAACCCCGTCTCCGCGGCACCGGAGACGCATATTTTATATTTGAGCGCATGCATTCGCCCGGAATCCTCCGGCAAAACGCGTTTCTTTTTCATAGGCATATTCCCATTATAACACCACCGAATCGCCCCGCGAAGGGATTTGCGTGGAAAGCGCAAGCTCGTCCCTTATCTTCTCCGAAAGTTTTATCACCTGATCTTCGTCCCACTGCACGATGAAAACTTTCTTCGCGGAAAACCGAGCGGGCGCGAGCCATTCAAGAAGTTTTTTCTGGTCCGCATGGGCGGAATACCCGTCGACCACCTTCACGGACGCTTTCACGGGAACATCATCGCCGAAAATAGTGACGGTTTCGGCGCCGTCGGCGATCGCTCTCCCGAGGGATCCTGATGCCTGAAACCCTATGAACAATATCGTGTTGCGCTCGTCGGAGAGATACCGTTTTTCATGCATGATCACGCGCCCTCCCTGCGACATGCCGGACCCCGCGATGACGATTTTCGGGTTCGGCGCTTTTTCAATCTTCACCGACTCCCTTTCCGACGCGGTGAACTGAAGTCCGGGAAAATTGAATATGTCGTCCCCTGATTTTCCGAGCGAGATCGATTTCTTGTTGAAATACCGCTCGTCGCCGGCATATGACCGGTATATTTCCGTAATCTTCGTCGCGAGCGGGCTGTCCACGAACACGGGCATCCTGCACACCTTTCCCTTCTCGATAAGTTCGTTCAACTCAAAGAGCATTTCCTGCGTCCGTTCGAGCGAGAAGGCCGGAATGAGAAGCGTTCCCTTGCGTTTCGCCGTATCTTCGATGATATCCTCGAGGATGTATTTTCGCGTGTCGATTCCCTTGTGCACCGATCCTCCGTAAGTCGATTCGATGAGGACATAATCGGCGTCGCATATCAGTTCCGTTTCCCGTATGAAAGGGGAATCAACGCTCCCGAGATCGCCGGAAAAGACGATTGTTTTTCCCTCCTCATCCCTCACCGCGAGAAAGCTCGAACCGAGCACGTGCCCGGCGTCGAAAAATTCGACGCTCAGGTCCCCCACCGAATGCCGCTCATGATATTCGACTGGACGCCACATCGAGAGCGCCGCTTCGATATGCTTCTTTTCGTAGGGAGGGTTTTTCTTTTTTCGCTCCGCTTCGTCGCGGAGAAGATGTTCCGCGTCGAGAAGAAGCGGTTCAGCGAGGTCTTTTGTCGGATGAGTCGAAACAATCGTGCCTTTGAATCCCTTGCGGACAAGCTTCGGTATCATGCCGATGTGATCGATGTGCGCGTGAGTCACAAAAACCGCATCTATGTTTTTCGGATCATACGGAAAATCGGAGAAGTTCGTCTCTCCCGCCGCGTCTCCCCCCTGTTCAAGTCCGCAGTCGACGAGTATGGTCGCCTTCTTCGATTTCACGAGATAATTGGATCCCGTGACGGCTTTTGCGCCGCCGTGAAATGTGAGTTTCATACGGCTCCATGATACCAGGTTTTTCATCTTTTTTGAAAATTATTTCGTTTTTCCGAGAGTGCGAAGCGCCGCCTTCAATTTGTCTTCGAGCGAGGAGGTTTCGGAGGGGAGGGATCGGACGGCGGCGCGGGCATCCCGCTTGTCGTACCCGAGACCGACGAGAACCTCTTCGGCTTCCACATTCGCGTCCATCGCATTTACGAGCGCATGAGCTCCTTCAATCTCTATCTTGTTATGGAGTTCGAGAACGATCCGCTCGGCGGTTTTCTTTCCGATCCCCGACGCCTGGACAAGAAGGTCCGCGCGGCGTTCAAGGATGCCTGCCGTGATGTTCTCGACGGAGTCGATGTCGAGAATCGAAAGGGCGCTCCGGGGTCCCACGCCGGAAACCGTGTTCAAAAGCTCGAAGAGTTTGAGCGACGGCTCATCCGCAAAACCGAAAAGTTCGACGGCCGCGTCATGGGCGCGGAAGGAACAGAAAAGCGTTGCTTCTTCCCCGGCTTCGGGGAGTTTTTTGTGCGTTGTCTGGTTTATGAAAATCCTGAATCCGATTCCCGCCGCCTCGATAACCGCGTATTCCCTCTTTTTCGAGTGGAGCGCGCCTTTTACAAAATGAATCATATCTTTCCATTATATCACCGCATATCGAGCCCGGGACACCCTCTTCTTTTTTCGTTGCGGGGTTGACTCGCGAGCAAGAATACGGTAGCATTCCTAGTGATTTTACTGGCGACGCAGGGCGAGAGTGATATATAGAAGCGAAGTTTTTGTATATCTCCGGACCAAAGAACCAGCGAATTCATTCATTATGCCAAGAACAAAATCAGCGCAAAAAGCACTGAGACAAAACGAGACGAGACGTTCGCGCAATATTGCGCGAAAACAGCGCATAAAATCCGCGGTGAAGGGCTTCTCAAAACTCGTAAAAGAAAAGAATCTTGAGGAAGCGAAACGGGCGCTTGCGGACGTTTATAAGACGGTGGATAAGATTTCAAAAAACAAAATTATCAAAAAGGGGAAGGCTGACAGAATAAAGTCCCGACTTACGAAAAAACTCAACGAGGCGCAAAAAAACCGCTA
>DYGP01000031.1:0-1015 GCA_020724685.1 Candidatus Paceibacter sp. | reverse complement strand
TCGAAGAGACCGGCGGTTTTTTATTTCACTTTCCGAGAACGAAAGAGAGAACGGCTTCCTCATACTCAAGCGATCCGCTTTTCACAGAAACATCGAGTTCGGCGAGTGTGACGGCCTCCGCCCCCCTTGATTGGTATCCGAGGGAGTTGAACGCATAAGGAATGTCCCCGTGTTCCAGAAAAAGCCCTTCGAGCGTCCGCAAGCGTTCGCCCAAGGTCTTTGCGCGAAGTATTTTTGCGGTCTCCTCGTGCATGACGCTCTTCAATGCGAGGGTCGAGTATGCCCCGAGATCGTCCAGCGAAACCCTCCCGTATCCGAGGAGCGAGAAGCGCTCCAACTCGGAAACGGCGCGCCATGTCTTGTTGTCGAGATTATCAAGCAGTCCGACGAACGAGGAAAGCGCGGGGGATTCGAAGGAAACTCCGCGTTTTTTTCCTTCCTTTTCCACGAACGACCGGAGCGTCCTTCCGAAAAGTTCGGGAAACTCCATTTTGTACGGGCTCTCGAGAAGAAAAGAGAACGCTTTGAGGGGTTCTTTGAGATCCGAGATGAATATGAAAACGTCCTTTGTTTCGAGGTTTTTTTTCAAAAACGATATCCACTCTTTTTCCCTGACCTCCCCGGAGTCCCTGACAACAAGAACTTTCGAAGAGGAAAACATGGATGGTTGGCCGGAAAAATCAACGGCTTCGGCCCAACGGTCCCCGTCCTCCCCGCAATCAAGCACGTACAAGTCAGCGTGTTCGTGCTTCGCTTTGTATGCCCCGACAATCTCCTTCAGTTTTTCGGATCTCCGGTACGAATCCGGACCATGGAGAAAATAAATCATGTTTCTCTCACTATACTCCCCGTGCGCGCATAAAAAAACATCCCGCCGTTCCAAAGAACAACGGGATTGAAAAATGTGAATCTCAGAGCTTTATCGGACCATTCGGAGTGAGAATGATGACATCTCCTCCGGGACCGTCACCGCAGACGGTCGGAGTGAACTGTCCCCGGACGGGCGGTTTTTCGA
>DYGP01000095.1 GCA_020724685.1 Candidatus Paceibacter sp. | reverse complement strand
GCGGGAAAGACGCCCGATTCAGAACGGATTGTGGATGACGAAAGCTCGGGGAACCCGCTTCTCTCTCTTTCGAGAGTGACAAGCGCGGATCACATCATTGGGGAAGTCGATGCGCCGATCAAGATCGTGCTTTTCTCCGACACGGAGTGTCCGTTTTGCAAGGATTTTCATTTCACAATGAAGAAGATTGCGGAAGAATACAGCGACCGCGTTGCGCTCGTGTATCGCCATGCCCCGATCGATATGCTCCATTCGAAGTCCCGCAAGGAGGCCGAAGCGACGGAGTGCGCGGCGGATCTCGGGGGAAACGAAAAGTTCTGGGACTATCTCGATCGCATGATGGAGATAACCCCTTCGAATGACGGGTTGAGCGAATCCGAGCTTCCGAGAATTGCGGAATATATCGGGCTCGATGTTCCGAGGTTTAACGCCTGTCTTTCTTCGGGAAAATTCGCCGACAAAGTGGATGAGCACCTGAGGGAGGCGATGAGGGTCGGCATGCAGGGAACGCCGTATTCGGTGTTTGTCATGCGAAACGTTCCTCAGTATGCGCTCCCCGGCGCGGTTCCTTATGACGACGAGGTGCGCGGTCAGACGAACATGAAGATGATCATTGAGGAGCTTTTGAAGGAGATATAGGGAAAACGAAAAAAAGTCCTTTCCCGGAACGGTGTTTTTGTGGTATAATTCGCTTACTGTCGCAATTTTGATTGGAACGTTAAGGGATGAAATTACATACGCAACATTGGATCGTTATCGGTATCGGAGGATGGCTTATTGTTTCTCCGTGGATACTCGGCTTCTATAAGATCAACCTCGCGACGTGGAATGTCATCATCGCGGGAATCGCCATAGCGTTCGTCGCGCTTTGGGATGCGCTCTCCCGCACGGAAGCGCAGCAATAAAGATGAAAAAAGTGGTGCTGTACGCCACCCCCTCGTGTGTATATTGCGGGATGGCGAAAAAGCTTTTCGAGAAACATGGCATCGCGTTCGAAGAGCGGGATGTCCTCAAGGATGCGAAGGCTCGGAAGGAAATGGAGCAAAAATCGGGACAGCTCGGCGTTCCCGTCATTGAAGTGGAAAATCACATA
>DYGP01000094.1 GCA_020724685.1 Candidatus Paceibacter sp. | reverse complement strand
CTCCTGAAGAAGATTCGTCGGTTTTGGAAGAAAACGCGTCGGAGGAATAAAACAAAAAAAGAAAAAAATATGTATTATGCGATATTTGTCCCCATAGGATGCGCGATCGTCTATACCGCGTATCTCATGGGATGGCTTTCTAAAAAATCGTCGGGAAACGAGGAGATGGTTGATATTTCAAAAGCCATCCAGGCGGGATCGAAAGCGTACCTGAACCGCCAATACAAAACGGTTTCTGTGGTATCCGCGGCGCTCTTCCTTGTGATCGGCGTTTTTCTCGGGTGGATCACGGCGCTCGGATTCCTCGTCGGGGCGGTAATGTCCGCGCTCGCGGGATATATCGGCATGAACGTGTCGGTGCGGGCGAACGCGAAAACGGCGGAGGCGGCGAGAGACGGAATGAATCCGGCGCTCTCCCTCGCTTTCAAGGCGGGTTCCGTTACCGGACTCCTCGTTGTCGCGCTCGGGCTTCTCGCCACGGCGGGATTTTATCTCGCTTCGGGAATGAAAATTGAGGCGCTGGTCGGACTTGGATTCGGAGCGAGTTTGATATCGGTCTTCGCTCGTCTTGGCGGAGGCATTTTCACGAAAGCGGCGGATGTCGGAACTGATTTGGTGGGGAAAGTTGAAGCGGGGATTCCCGAAGATGATCCGCGCAATCCGGGCGTGATCGCGGACAACGTCGGCGATAATGTCGGTGATTGCGCCGGAATGGCCGCCGATCTTTTTGAGACATATGCGGTCACGCTCGCCGCGGCGGTTCTTCTCGGAAGCGCGCTTGCGTATTCGGGCACTCAACTTCTCTTTCCGTTCGTGCTCGGAGGACTTGCCATTCTCGCTTCCATCGCGGGCGGGTTTTTCGTGAGGATCGGAAAAAAGAAGGAAAACATCATGGGCGCGCTCTATAAGGGACTCGCCGTCTCGGTGGGGCTTTCCGCGATTCTTTTCTACGGCGCGTCGAAAATGTATTTCGGCGCGGGATATATGAACGCGTTTCTTTCGACGCTTATCGGTCTTGCGGTGACCGCATGTATGGTCGTCGTGACCGATTACTATACCGCGAAAAAATACCGTCCGGTAAAGAGCATTGCTGAAG
>DYGP01000030.1 GCA_020724685.1 Candidatus Paceibacter sp. | reverse complement strand
CACGAAAGAGTGAGGGAATACCTCGGATCGCCGAAGGTGATCAACACAATCGAAAATCTCGGAATCAAAACGGGGATTCCCTTTCCCTCCCTGCTCCCCGCGATCGTGTTCGATGTCGTATCCGGAAAAATCGATCCGGCAAAATTGAAAGAATCGATAAAGGAGAGGATAAAACTGAGGGACAAAAAGATAAACACCATTGCGCTCGAGATTAAAGAAAGGATTCTCCGTCCCGTCCAAAACGATCTGAAAAACGCCGGCGTGGACATCGAGAAAATAGACGTCGCGGGCGCCCTTTCCCTTGTTGAATTCATAAAAAGCGAGAATGAGCTTCTGAGAAGCATTGGTGAGGAACCGGAGTTCGACGAGAACGAGATGTCGCTTGAACCGGAAACGCGGAAGAGTGATTCGATATCGCTTGAGGTGTTCGCTCCCGAAATCGCGCAAAAGAAAGACGAGGAGTCCGTCATGATAACGACGGGTGATCCGAAAAAAACCCCGGATTCCTCGCCGGCCCCCTTTGTGCTCCACAGGGAAAAACCTCCCGTGGGAGCGGCAACGTTTCCCGGAAGCAAGAAACCGGCGCAGGCATCATCGAAAAGCTTCTCGCTCCCGTTCGGATTCTTCAAACCGAAAGAGGCGCATAAACCGACCGGACCAGTGCGGGTAAAGGTGGAACTTCCTGAAGCCTTGGAGAAAACGGACGAGAAGACGATACACTACAGCGAACTTCGGACGCCGCTGTATCCGTTCCAGAAAGAAACCCAATTCATACGAACCGAAAAACCGAAAACGCCCATTGATATCCTCTCCAAAAAGGAACCAGGGAAAGAGCCGGAAAAGAACCGGGGTGTGGTGATCCGGAATTTCATCATGAATATTCCGACCGGCATCCTTCCGAAACAAATCGACGAGAAAAAACCGCTCCCGCCCCCAATTCGCCCCTTACCTCCGTCGGCGGAAGAACCTCCCAAAAAAAACATTCCGGAGAAGAAAAAAATTGTCGAGGGCGGAAAAGCCGAACTTACGGGAAAGGGGTTTTTTTGGAAAACCAAAAAAAACAAAGAAGGGGGTGAAAAGCCGTTCTCCGAGAAAAATAACGGCGAAAAAGCCGCGACACTTGAAGGAAACAGGATAGATCTCAGGCAATAATTCCGATTACCGGCGCCTAAGTCACTAAAATAAACCTCCCGGATATTCCGTGTGAATTGACGCTCTTTTGAGAGAAGCCGCCGAATTCAGACTTGTTTTTTGTTGCAATTATAGGGAAATCGAAAGAGAATAATAATAGGACGTCCACTTCTCAGACATCGGGAATCGATTATCAGACGTTTTTTATTTTTATGGCAACGTTTCAGGTTCCTCAATTCATAGACCAGAAGCCGAAGATCGTCGGCCCTCTCACGCTCAAGCAGTTTGCGTTCATTGCGGTTGCGACGCTTTTGAGTTTCTTTGCGTATTACACGTTTGATTTTTTGCTTTGGATCATCGTATCAGTTGTCATGGAATCGTTCGCGCTCCTTCTTGCGTTCGGAAAAATAAACGGACAGGATTCGACGGCTGTTCTCAAGGCCGTGTTCTCGTTCCTCGTTCAACCGCGCATGTTCATTTGGGAACGCAATTTTTCGGTGAAAGCGGCTGAGGAAAAATCCCGCGCCGACGTCGCCCGCCGGTCGATGAGCGTTCAAGAAAAACTCAAATCGATATCTCTCAATATCACTACGGGAAAAACGCTCCCTCCGAAGGCGTTCCGCGACGAGCAGAAGAAAAAAGGGTTTCAGGAGGCGGTCTTCCAAACCGGAGAAAAACGGCTCGTCAAAAAAATGGATTACAGAGAATAAGCGCATCGTTTTCTATTTGGCGCAAAATTCACTACAATGAACGGATAGGACTATATGCAACAGACGCAGAAAAACGCGGCAAAACCCTCACAGGAGTTCGTCGCGATCAAAAAAGTGAAAGACGGCATCGTACACCTTGAAAAAGGGGGGATTTGCAGGATTCTCATCGTAAGCGGCGTGAATTTCGACCTGAAATCGGAGGCGGAACAGAACATGATCCTCGGAAGCTTCCAAAACTTCATCAATACGCTCGATTTCTCCCTTCAATTTTTCATACACTCAAGGAAAGTTAATATAAACGAATATCTGAAAAAAATGCGCGAGCGGAAGGATCAGGAAACGAACGAGCTTCTCAAGATACAAATCGAGGAATACGTGAGTTTCATCCAGTCGTTTATCGATCAGAACGACATTATTTCAAAATCGTTCTTTGTCGTCGTTCCGTATGAATTTGTGCATATAAAGAGGCAGACAAAAGGGATTCTCTCTTTTTTCGGGGGAAAAACCGAAAGTCGGGAGGACGAAGAGGCGATGACGCAGGAAGATGTGCAACAACTCAACCATCGCGTCGACGCGGTGACGTCCGGACTCGAGCAAATAGGGCTCCGCGTCGTTCCGCTCGAAGACGATGAAATCGTCGAACTTTTCTACAATCTTTACAACCCGCAACTTGTCGAGAAAAAAGGTCTCGAAATCATGAAGGGAAAATAAATCCATGACCGAACCATACAAAGCATCATCCGAAGACCTTCCGAACATCATCGCCCCAGCAGGAATAGAGGTGGACTCGAACCACCTGAAAATAGGGGATTACTACGCGAAAACGTTTTTCATATTCACGTATCCGCGGTTCATTTCGAGCGGTTGGTTTTCCCCGATTCTCAACATGGCGGAGATGATGGATGTTTCGATATTCATGCATCCCATGGACACCGCTCTCACGCTCAGAAACCTCACAAAGAAAACCGCGCAGATCGAGGCGGAGATAAACGAAAAAGAAGAAAAGGGGATTGTGCGTGATCCCGTTCTCCAGACCGCCCACGAAGACGTGGAAACGCTCCGGGACGCCCTCCAACAGGGGAGGGAAAAACTCTTTCAGGTCGGCGTGTATATCACCGTATACGGCCAGGACCAGGAAGGACTCGCAAAACTCCAGAACAAAATCGAATCCATGCTTGAGAGTAAGTTGGTATATGTGAAACCGGCGCTCTTCAGGCAGGTTGAGGGACTCAACTCGATAATACCGATTGCGAGAGATGAACTTTCGATTCTCACTCCGCTCAATTCAAGTCCCGCGGCGTCGCTTTTCCCGTTCATATCGCCCGACCTCTCCTCCGAAAAAGGGATTCTCTATGGAGTGAACATGCACAACAACAGTCTCATTATATTCGACCGGTTCTCTCTCGAAAACGCGAATTCGGTCATATTCGCGAAGTCGGGGTCGGGGAAGTCGTATTCGACAAAACTTCAGATACTCAGGTCTCTCATGATGGGAACGAACGTGGTTGTGGTAGATCCGGAAAATGAATATAAAAATCTCGCCGATGCCATCGGGGGAAGCTATTTCAAGATATCACTCACATCAGAAAGCCACGTGAACCCGTTTGACATCCCGGTTATCCCCGAAGGCGAGGAGCCGGCAGACGTCTTCAAATCGCACGTCCTTAATCTCACGGGACTCCTGAAGCTCATGCTCGGAACGATATCCGCGGAAGAGGAAGCGATTCTCGACCGGGTTATCATCGAAACGTACGCATCGCGCGACATTACCGCGGAAAACTTCGGGTCGACGAAAGAACTCAATCCGCCGCTTCTTGAAGATCTCCAGGTCATTCTTGAAAATACCGACGGGGGATCGACGCTCGCGAAAAGACTTGAAAAGTTCACGCGCGGATCGTATGCGGGGTTCACGAACGTACCTACGAACGTGGACATAAAAAACCGCCTCATCGTCTTCTCAATCCGCGATCTTGAGGAAGAACTCCGGCCGATTGCGATGTATATCATTCTCAATTTCGTGTGGAACCTGATACGCTCCGAACTCCGCCAACGGATTCTTGTCGTCGATGAGGCGTGGATTATGATGAAAAACAAGGACAGCGCGTCGTTCCTTTTCGGCCTTGTGAAGCGGGCGCGCAAATATTATCTCGGCGTAACCTGTATCACCCAGGATGTCGAGGATTTTCTCAAGTCGGAATACGGAAAACCGATCATCACGAATTCCTCGATGCAGATCCTTTTGAAACAATCTCCGTCGAGCATAAACTCGATCGGGAGCACGTTCAATCTCACCGAGGGAGAGAAGGCGTTCCTCCTCGAATGCGGCGTCGGCGAGGGTCTTTTCTTCGCGGGGCTCAAACATGTCGCCATAAAAATAATTCCCTCATACACCGAGGATCAGATCATCACCACCAATCCCGAGCAGATGCTTGCGACGAAGGGAATTGCGAGATAGCCGAGAACCGCCATGCCGGAAGAAAAAACGACATTGGAAGAGCGGGAATCCAATCTCCCCGAAAACCCCGTTTCGGAGGCCGAAATGATCCTCTGGTCGTTCTTTCTTCTCGGACTTGACGGGATATGCATCGTCATCGACCTCACCGGCGTCGGACTTGCCATCGCCCCCTTCCTGCAAGGATTCGGAACGTTTCTGAACGGGATGTGGTTCCAGAAAGCGAAAGGAGACGAGGGCGCCGTGAAATTCCAACGCCAACTTATAAAATACGTGTCGAATTTTTCCCCGTTTCTTCCCACTCTTTTCATCGCTTTCGCCGTTGAGACCTACATACACAACCACCCGAAAAGCGGAATCGCGGAAAAAGCGAAAAAGATCGCCGACGCGATTCCTAAAAAATAAGGGTTTCCCCGGACCGATTTTACGCCCCGCACCGCCGAAGAAAACCGTGCCCCGAGACGGGTTATGGTGTATAATATACCCGATGAAGCGAGCTTACGCCGGAATCGCAACAATTCTTTTACCCGCTTTTTTGTTTTTCGCGGCCGTTTCGTACGGACAGTCGTCTCCCGAGCGGGAAATTATACTTTCGTGGCAAGCGCTCAATTTTTTCCCGGCGAATTACAAGGGGAAGCCTCTCGCGACCCCGTTTAGTCCCGTTCGCATCGGAGCCGAACTCATCGAAAACGGAAGGTTTGTCGATATATCGCAATATTCCATCGTATGGAAACTTGACAACAAACTCCTCAAAAGCGGGGTTGGTCTGAAAGAAACATCTTTCCGGGTCCAGAAAACCGCAGGGGATTTCCACATCATCCAAGTGGTAATGGAAAAAGACGGAACAAAAATCGACTCAAGCATGCTCATACCCGTTTCCTCGCAGACAATCGTCGTCGACATCCCTCATCCCGGGAATACCATCAAATCGAACACCGAGAATCCCGTTCAGGCGGTGCCTTATTTCTTCAACATACGATCCCTGAGAGATATCTCCTTCTACTGGCAGGTAAACGACAGAAAAGAAGGCGGGGGATCGAACAACACCCTCCTCCTTAAGACGGGCACTCCCCAGACAAACGATCAGAAGGTGATCGAAATTACGGCCTCGGCGCAAAACAACGAAAATCCTCTTGAATTCGCCAAATCGAAGGTGTGGCTGAACGTGAGATAAAACAATGAAAACCGCCTACAAAATCCTCATTATTGTCGCGCTTCTCGGCGTCGGGGGATTCGCTTTGTTTTATCTCTTCAACAAAGTGGAGGTTCCCATACCCGTGGAAGAAGGAGTTGGCGTCCTTTTCCCCGGATTCAGGGAGATACCCGAAAAGAGCAGCCAGCCTGAAACCGGCACCAGCACCGAATCGGTCGTGGTATCGAAACTTTCCGATACTCCCGTTTTTGATTTTTGGATCAACCGCGACACGAATGAAGTTTATTCCATAACAAACGAGGGAACCGTCTTCGTCGCAAAAACAGGCGACGATGCAAACCTCAATACGCAACCACTCGACGTCCTCAATTCAATCGTCCCGAACGGGAAAGGGAACAAGGTTATCGCCTCCTTCGGCGATCCTCAGCGTCCGCGATGGGGTGTTTTCGACGTCGTTGACGGCTTCTGGAAGCCCCTTCCCGACAACATATCCTCTCTCTCATGGGGAGCGGACGACGATACCCTTGTCGGCGTCTCGGACGACGGAACATCAAACAAACTTGTTCTTTTTGATATATCGAAAAACCCCGTGAGAACAACAATTCTCGAGGAAGATTTCCGGATAAAAGACGTTTTGTTTTCGTGGACGGAGGGGGATTTGTTTCTCATCTTCGAGAAACCGAGTTCTCTCGTTAAGGGGAGGGTGTGGGAATTCAATTCGAAAAACAAGACTCTCCGGACCATCGAATCGGGAAAAAACGGCCTCTCTCTCATCTTCAGCCCTGCGGGGAATTACGCGCTCCAATTTTCAAATCCGAACAACCTCCTTGTAACAGACAAGAAACTCGAGCCTGTTCTCCCTTTGTTTATGACAACACTCCCCGAAAAATGTGGCTTCGGCGAAGAAAGGTTGTTCTGTTTCGTCCCCCAGGACGCCGACGCGTTCCTGAAAAAAACCCTTCCCGACGATTATCTCCAGAAGAGGGTGTATTCCGTGGATGATCTCGTCGCGGTGGAACCGGAATCGGGAGAATCGATCACGCTTATGGAATCAGGAACGGAAGAGTTCGACCCTTATGACGGAAAACACATCCAGGCGGTGAAGGGTTCGGTGTATTTCCTCAATCAATATGATAATTTTGTATATGAGGCGCGCATTCCGGAAAGTTTCTACACAACCCGGGAGTCGGCGGGCCCGCTTGAGCGATTCGATGAAACAAATGAACCTCTCCCGTTTTAAAAACCTTTCCCTCTGCGCAATCGGTGCGGCGATATTCGGCCCGTTCGTCGCGCACGCACAGACGGAGATAACAATCGACACTTCGATCCTCCAGGCAAGTTCGACCGCAACCTCCATACAAGACTTCATATCGAGATTCTACGAGATCGGGCTCGGTATTTCCGGGATCATCGCGGTCGGGATGATTGTCGTCGGCGCGATATACTACACCATCTCGGGAGCAAGCCCCCAAAAAAAGGGGGAGGCAAAAGACATTATCTTTTCGGCGATATGGGGAGTCGTCCTCCTCTTCGGATCATACCTCATCCTGAGATCGGTGAACCCTCAATTGATTGAACTCCGCGATCCGGGGTCCGGACTCGGGGACAGCCTGCCGGAAATCACGAGCCAAGACTGCTCAAAAATGGAAAATCTCCCCGAATGCGCAGAAGGGCAGAGCGCCACAAACCCCGAGACCGGCATTTGCGAATGTCGTCCAAAAACAATCACTCAGGTAACCTGCCCAGAAAAGTTCAAACCAGTTTCGTTTTCTCCTTACCCGAATTATTCGTGGTACAGCACAAGTGAAACTATTTACAACAACAACAGAGGGACGGTTGG
>DYGP01000029.1:6488-7663 GCA_020724685.1 Candidatus Paceibacter sp. | reverse complement strand
GAAAGTTTTCACGACGAAGTGGTGCCTGTCGAGCACCGTCCTGAGATTTATGATCTGGGAATAGAAAGATATGAGATCCTGTTGGTCTTCCTGACTCACTCTGCTTGCGAGCTCCTGGATCCTCTCGTCCAGATTTTCCGAACGCGAATCGAGATACGACGCATATCCGAACCTGAGGCCGAAGAACACGAAGATCGACATCGCAAAGACGATTCCCGAAAAAAGAAGGATCCGCCACGGGAGACCCGCGGCGGCATCCGCGCGATACACCTGATCTTCCCCGTTTTGAAATCCTTGAGATGACGTCATCATATGTGATTACTATGAAAAATATTTCCGCGCGAGTCCGAGCGCGATCGCGAGTTCGTTCCCGAGTCCTTTGATCGCCGGCTCGAGCGACGACGGATATTCAAATCCCGTGAATACCGAGTGGTGCGACAGCGTGAGCCCTATCTGGGAGGAAAAGTATTTTTCGATACCCATAAGATTCGATCCGCCCCCCACAAGCATGAGTTTTTCGATCTTTTTTCCGTACCTGCGCTCGTAGACGTCCTTCGCATGCCTGGTCTCCTGTATTATAACATCAAGAAACGGCAGAAGTAATGTTGATAACTCCGAGTCGGCGCCGAACGCGGAAAGTCCCCGCCGGCGCTTGAGCTCTTCGGCCCTGAACATGCTGATGTCGAGACTCTTTGCGAGCGCCTGTGTGAGATATATTCCGCTGTAATCGGTCTGCTCCACCTGCCGGACCATTCCCTTTTCAACGACCGCGACATCGGTCGATTGCGCCCCGATGTCGACGAGGAGCGTCGGCGCCTCGGAGAAGAAGCTTTTTAGCGCGCGAAGAAGGGCGAATTGCTCGAGTTCCATGGACACGAGACGCAGTCCCGCATCCTTGTATATTTTTTTATAGCGCGCGATAACGTCGTTCGGGATGCCGACAAGCAATATTTTTTGAAACCGCTGCCCCTGGGATCCTTCGTATTGTTCGACCGGGAACCATTCCACCGAAACCTCTTTGATGGGGATCGGGATATATTGCTGGGCCTGGAAGAGCACGCTTCGGGACGTCTCTTCGGAAGAGAGAAGGGGCATGTCGAGCACCGTCGTGAAACTCGTGAAAGACGGGATGGAGGCGATCACGAGTCTCGTTTTCGGATCCATTTCCCTGATGA
>DYGP01000029.1:0-6478 GCA_020724685.1 Candidatus Paceibacter sp. | reverse complement strand
CGTTCGGATATTTTGAGAGAACTCGTCTGGATTGCCTGATTCGCGGCGCTCAGATATTTCGTCGTCCCGAGGACGCCGTAATTGGCGATCGAAAAGGCATCGCCCTTCTTCGCGAGTTCGACGGCTTTTATGGAGACGGTTCCGATATCGATTCCAAGCACGGATCCTCCCCTGAAAAAGTTTCCGATGTCTCTGAAAAAATCTGTAACTCCAAGCATAGTTTCTTTGTGTAGTGGAAAAATCGATAAACGGAAATCGGCAATTCCAATCCCATTATACCTTATTTTTCCTCGGATGGACTATAATGGACGCATGAAGCGCACGGCATGGTCATTCTTTGAAGACGTGCTTTTCCCCCCGCGGTGCGCAGGATGCGGCGGAGAGACGGAAACGAACAGGTTCCCGCTCTGCTCTTCGTGCAACAGAGCCCTCGCGCGCAACGATTCCTTTTTCTGTCCCGTATGCAGAAACCGGATCCCGTATCGCGGAAACGCGTGCCACGAAAGCGCGGGATACGCGTTCGGCGCCGCCGTTGATTTCAACGATCCGGCGGCGCACCGGATCATCCATGCGCTGAAATACGAAAACCGGCAGTATGCGGCGATTCCCATGGGAGCCACCATCGCGGAATATGTCTCCGCAACCGCTTCGTTCGATCCGGAAGACGCGGACGCCGTCGTGCCCGTCCCGATACACGGAAAGAAACTTGCCGAGCGGGGATATAACCAGTCCTTTCTCATCGCAAAATCGTTCGCCCGGAATGCGGGGATTCCGTCCGAAAAGGTGCTTTGCCGCGCAGTGGTAAAATCGAGGGAAACCCGGTCGCAAACGCTCTGCGTCACCGTGAAGGAACGCAGAGAGAACGTCCGCGGAAGTTTTTCCGTCGCGTCGCCGGAAAAAATACGGGACAAAAACATCATTATCATTGACGACGTGTACACCACCGGAGCGACGGCGGAAGAGCTCGCAAAGACGCTCAAAAGATGCGGCGCGAAGACCGTACTCGCGCTCACTTTCGCAAAAACCTGAAAAAAGAATCCCAACGGGATTCTTTTTTCACTCATTTACCGCTCCTGATATGTCTGCCCACCGCGGCCCACATCGCGGCATTGGGCATTCGTCGTACATTGCTCTTCGGATTCCTCGACGGGGGGGAGGCGCGTCGCATCCGTCGTCGATCGGTATCCGCGTATGCTGAAATCGCAGTAACTGTTCTGAACGCACACGCCGTGATTCGTCACATTCGTTCCGCCTGTGTTGGAGAGCGTTTTCGCCGCCGCGGAGAGATCCCACGGAGTGATCCGCCCCGATCCGTCGGTATACACCGCCCTCACGCGATACATATAAACCGTGTCCGCATTGAGATCTTTGTTTATGTACGAGGGAAGCGTGCTCGACGCTTTGAACGTCTCGAAATATTTATCGAGATTTATCCCCGTGTAGAGTTTTCCTTCGGCGGGAGTGGTGCTTTCCGCAATATACCGTTCGGTTGCCTGCTCGATGCGTTCAACCACTTTTGTGAACTGATCGCGGATTCCCCGAACCATGAATTTCATGGAATCCACGACGCTCTCCACTCCGGAGACGAACGTGTCGAGCGCGCTTGCGCGATTCTCCGTTCCTTCCCGCGCTTCGCGGGGGGCAAAAATGGCGGCGACGAATCCTTTTATCGCGCCGGAAGCGGTCCGCGACGCGGGGCCGATGAACCGTTCATACACAGGGAGGGCTCCTCCGGAAAAAGACGCTCCGACGGATCTGTCGCTATACATCCTGAAATTGCACGTCGAGGTTCCAGTGCACGCACCCGACCATCCCGTGAATGTCGAGCTTCCTGTGGAGGACGCCGCGAGCGTTATCCAATCTCCCCACTCGGCCGTTGCCGAACAGGTACCCGGACAGTTGATTCCGCTTCCCGTGACGCGTCCGTTTCCCGTGACGCTCACGGAGAGCGTGAAGGAATAATTCTCGAAATTCGCCCTCGGATTGGTGTTTCCGCGGGAGAATGTGCATGTCGGATTCGAATTCCCCCCCTGACAGGACACGTTCGTCCATCCGTCGAAATACGATCCGTCGTCGGCAGAGGCGGAAAGCGTCACCGTCGGTGTTTCATACCAGGGGAAATATCCGACACACGAACCCGGACTGCAGTTCACGTCGCCCGTGATGTTCCCGTCGCCCGAAACGCTCGCTAAAACCCTGAACCACGTGTACGTTCCGGCGGTCGTCCCTTCGGAATACACCCTTCCGGCGCCGTGCTCCGGAGGGATGTCGTAGTACGCCTGTATCGTGTAGTCATACCGCGTGCCCGGATTGAGCGCGGAGAGTGTGCCAGTCGAATTGTTCGTTCCGAGGTCGGTGTAAGAGAGCGTCCCTCCGCTCACGTCCGGAGCGGACGCCGGGACAAAGTCGATCACGACTCCGTTCCGCACGATGCGGTATCCCGTCTCCCGCTTCGAATTATCCTTCCACTGAAGGAAAATGCTGTGAGCCGACCCATCCCATGACGCGCTTGAAGTTGCATTCGAGGGAGCGTACGGAAGCGTCGTCGTGCTCACCGTGTCGAGCGTTCCGACAACCTGTCCGGGTCCGAGCGGCGTCGCATACTTACTGCACACCGGTTCGGGCTTTTCTGTTCCGCCGCGCACGAGCTCGCTCGATGAGGTGTATGCCTTCGTCGGATCGATCATCGAGCAGGTGCGGACGCGGTAATAATACGTGGTCGCCTCCCTTACGCTTGTATCGTTGTAGTTGACATATTGAGGAGAGGTCGGAAGATCCAGATCGTTCCATCCCGTTACATCGATAATGGAAAGGCTTCCGTCGAGCTGTCCGGAGAATGCCCGCGTGTTCCTGTTGAATCGGTATGCGGCGGTTGTCGTGCTCCGCTCAAGCTCGTGATAGAACGGCGTCGAAGTCGTGATGTTCGTCCAGTTAAACTTCACGTATTCCGCCTTTGTCGTCGTCGCGACAAATTGCGTGCTTGAAGCGGGATTGAGCGTGATCCGCTGAACCTCGAAATAATATCCTCCCGTAGTCGTCGTGTTGTCCTTCCAGTTCACCGCAATCCTCGACGTGTCGATTCCGAAGGCTTTTGTCCTCGAGGGCGTGTCGGATAACGGAAGGGTAAAAATGTTGCACGGACCGTAGACCGCGGTGGACGTGGAGAGGTTTCCCTGTGCGGGACCGAAATCCGCGCGGAGCTGATAGTAGTAGTCGGTGCTTGTTGAAAGGCTTTCGTGCGTGTATTGCGTCTGCGCAAAGGGACTCGTCGCGCTGAATACGGTGTCTCCCGTTCCAAGCGATGCGGGAGCGGCCGCGCCGCGGGGAACGCCCCGCCCGAGAAGGCGGAACGTATGCGACGGATAATCTTCCGCCTTGTATTGCGAGAGGACCTTGCTGTGGAGCGCGGACCATCCGATGTTCAGGCTTGTCGTCGAATTGGTGTAGCATCCGTTCATGCGATACGGAGGCGTCGATTCGATCTTCACGGACGCTCTGTTTCCGCTTCCGTTTTCCGCGACGATAAACTGCTCCCGTGCCGCGCTCGGAGCCCTATACACAGTCGTCTCGTCGGCGGCGGTCGAGTCCGGAGAGACCGTTCCCACCGTTGCGTTTCCTCCGGGAACCGCGGTTTCCGCCGTTCCTCCGACAAGCCAGGAAACCTCCTGATTCGCCGAGAACTTCATCGTTTCGAATATCGCGAGTTTCGAGGGCCACGGAGGCGTGATGGAGAGAAGCCCTGACGGGGCGCCCTCGGTGAAAACAAACCACCCGCCGATCGCCTCGCCGCCCCACATCATGCCGGTGAGTTCGCCGTTCGCCGTGATGCCGTCCTTCGCGCACCGTTCTCCGGTGTAATATGTATCCCCTCCCACAGTCACGGCGGCCGCTTCGCTATTTCCCCAGCAGACGCCGTATTTCACGGACTCCCCGGAGCCGTTCCTGAGTTTCACCCATCCGTCCCAAAAACCAACCGGCCCGGATATGCCGACAAACCGCGCCCACCCGCTCAGTTCGCCGCTTCCCCTGTTCAATTTCGGAGAGCACAAGCCGGAGTTTCCGTCCGGGCAGGTCGATGTTTCGGAAAACAAAAGCCATCCGTAATTCTGCTTCGTTGGGTCGTCCGGATCGGAGATGCTCGCCCACGCCGCGCCGTTGATCTTTCCGCTTCCGTCCGCCGAAACGTTGATTTCATACGGACTTCCCGTCCCTTCGTCGGAGAAGACAATCCATCCGACGCCGCGGGGAACGCCGTCGGCGCCTATGTGCGCGCTCCATGCGTTTCCGCGGAACCGCACTTCCGATCCCTGCGAGAACGCAACATGCGCCGCGACCGCAAGAGACATAAACGCGACGAAAAGACCGAAAAGAATGAAGGCCTGTTTCTTATACATTGAGTTTATTATACCAAACCGAACCGCGATACGCATGGATATGTTTCAAAAAACTGAAAAGATAAAAATCAAAACACCTCTCCGCGGAGAGGTGTTTCGGAAACGGATATTTTACTGTACGGGAATGTAGTTTATCGTAATGTTGTCGATATACTGCTTTTTTCCGGGCCATGGAGGAATGTACAGTTTTATATTATCCATTCCAACGCTTACATCGCCGTTTCTGTCGAAGAACGTGTACCAGTCCCCTATCCATCCACCCGTATCACTGGCGATAAACTTGAACAATTCGGTACTGCTAAGAATCTTGAATGTCGTCGCTTCACCTGGACTTCCGCCGGTATTTACCTTAAAGGAAGTTACAATTCCCTTCACGCCCATATCGTGTATCCCTATTCCGAGCCCGCTCTTCGATATCGACTTTGGCGCGTATTCAAGCCCTGCCATCTTGAGTTTGGCAACATCCACAGTCCCGCTCACCGAAATGTTCCCAACGCTGAGCGTTGCGGTATCCGTCGGACTCCCGACATTCCGCGTCTCATACTCGTAGATCATTCTTCTGTACGATGGATATCCCGTGTGTTGCAAAATTCTCCCTCCTCCATCCGGTTCCTCGGTATAATAATTACAACTAGCATTACTTCCTAAAATGTTAAGTTCGCCCTGGAGACCACTCCAGTCCGGACATTCCGCGAATTCATCGGTTCCCTCGCTTCCGTTTGTCGGCGTCGATCCGTCCTTGAATCCGCCTCCATAGAACGCTCCCGTTCCCTGAGGACATTCTTTATAAAACCTGCTTGTATCGCACGCCAGCGCCTTTCCGGTTTCGACGGCTTGGGCTTTCGGGATAAACGCAAACGTGTTTTTCCCGTTAGCCCCTATGCTCCCGGTGTTCCAAAATCCCGTCTGGGTTCCCTGGGTCACGCTTGCGATTTTTACATCCCCTCCTCCGTACGTAAGGGTGCCGCTTACCATACTCCAATGAGATTCCCCTCCGCTTCCAATCTCCGTCCATCCCGAACTGTTCCTGAGCTTCACCGAGTTCGATGTGGTGTTGTAATAAATGGAACCCGCCGCAGTTGTCGCAGGATCGGCGGATAATTTTGGAAGAACTACTCCACTGGGAGCACTTATCTTAAAACTTCCTTCAGCTGAAAGAAGAACCTCTCCTCCCGCATTTAAAATAAGATTATTTAAACTACCCGATCCAGACGTTAATATTCTTGATTCGGGGAAAAAAAGTGCCCGAAATTGTGTGGGGTCGGTCGCGAGTATAAGACCCCCTGATTTTTCTTGCGGTTCGGGTCCCGTATCCAACGGGGCATACACATTGGCGGCGGGGAAAGGTCCCGGCGGAGGAGACCATGTGGTCTGCGCCGCGATAATCCCGACCGACGCGCCGAGGAGCGCGAGCCCGAAAACGGCTCCGGCGACAAAAAAGAGTTTTTGTTTTGTTTCTTGCTTCATGCGGATATTATACCAAATCAAGGCATAAAAATCTCAAATATGAAATCTCAAATCTCAAAAATACATCTTAAAGTTCAAATATTCAGGAGTCGAGATAAACAAAAGCCCCGAATATTTGAGTATTGGGGCTTTTTATTTGATTAGAAGCATTTTCTTTGTCTCAACAAAGTTTTTTGTTTGGAGACGATAAAAGTATGCTCCACTCGGCAGATTGGAGGCGTTGAACACGACCTCATAACTGCCGGGAAGTTTCTCTTCGTCAACGAGGACTGCAACTTCCTGTCCGAGTGTGTTGAAAACCGTCAGTTTCACATTACCTGTTACGGATAACGTGTAACGTATTACGGTTTCCGGATTAAACGGATTCGGATAGTTCTGGAAGAGGGTGAAGTTTGTTGGGACTTCGGGATCGTCTTTGATGTCTGTGATGGTGGAGTCTTCGAAGCCATCAATAATGACTTGCGGACCACCAGGAACATATCTTCCCCTCCATTCATCTAAAATGATTTCACATCCTCTGGATTCCCAATCGAGAATTAGTTCAATTCTTGCTCTCGAAAAGGACTGCAGAGACATTGAATTGGCGATAACGATACTCCACTCTGTCCAACCAGTAA
>DYGP01000028.1:893-7915 GCA_020724685.1 Candidatus Paceibacter sp. | reverse complement strand
GTAAAGTCCTTCGAGTGGCCTTTGTCGATCACGTACGGAGTCGAGAGGTTGAAGGTCACGTAGCGGTCGTCGGACTTTGCCGCGGTCGCCAAGAGATTTCCTTCGGGAGAATACAACTTCCAGTTCGCGAGATCATTGTCCCGCGCCGTTCCCGCGAAGTACAGCGTCACTCTTTCGAATTTGACTGCTTCCTTCGAGTTGTTCTGGGTCAAGCGAAGTTTGAACACTTCGCGGTCGGTCTGGCCGACTTCGAGGTTCCCGTCACCGTTCGTGCTTGACAATCCGGAGACCGAAACGTCGTCAACGTACACGTCCGCGATCGACGAGGATCCGTCAACCAACGTGAACGTCGTGCCGGTCATCGGGAAAGTTCCCTGAACCGGAACACTGTTCGCTACCGAAACGTCAGACGCCGCCGAAACGGAGAAGTTCACCGTTCCGCTCGTCGCCCCGCTTCCGAGACTCACAGCGACATAGACCGTCTTCGACTGTCCCGCGCCGAGCATAATCGGGCTGGAACCGAAGGAGAAGGTCGCTTTTCCATCCGCGGTGAGCGCGGTCAATATGTTTCCATATCTCATTCCCGCGTCATCCCAGATGCTCACGCCCGAGATGTTGGTGTTCGCAACGTATCCGCCGCGAGCGACGGTAAGTCCCGTCACGGTCGCACCATCCTTCCCTGCCGTGAGTTTGAGTCCCAACACTTTGTTGTAAAGCGAGGAACTCGGAATGCTTGCTGCCGCCATCGGAACCGATTCAACCTTCAAGAATGATTCGGTCGGGACGACAACCACTCCGCCACCCGTCGAGGTTCCGCCTCCCAAGGAAGCGATCTTCGTGCGGGTGATCGGCCCAAAGTAGCCGGACCCCGGAGAAACTCCGTTCGCCGCCTGCCACTTCGCAAGCGCAGCTCTCGTCGCGGGTCCGAAATACATTGTCTCGTTTCCGGGAGATCCCGCGCCGGTCGCAGCAACCTGAGCGCCGTTCGCATTCAAAAACTGCTGGAGAGCTTTCACTTCATCACCGGTCGATCCAAGAGTGAGGTTCTTGGTGAAGGTGTATGAGGTGCCCACACTGCTGCCCCCCTGTGCAGCCTGAAGCTGAGCAACCAAGGCCTGCAATTGCGCAATCTGTGCCAAAAGAGCGTTGATATCAACACTCTGTGCCTGTGCTGGTGTGAACACACCGGTCATGGTTACGGCGGTTACCGCAGCAACCCCAACCGATGCAAATTTCTTCATTAATCTACTCATTTTTATTCGATGCTTTATCGTTTTTTTAACTTTTTCGACAGACTTTATCGATTCATCCCCTCACACATGAGGCGAGCGCCTCATGGAGATGATAAACCGTCGACCTTTTTTCCCGCACCAGGCGGAAGTTCCGGACACCATCGGTCCCGCTTTCGACCCTCCCCATATGCATCCTAAGACGATCGAAGAGGAAGCCGGACGGAAATGGTGGTTGATAATAAACAAAATTTTTAATTTCTCTCCCTTCGGGAGATCTGCCGAAAGCAGACAATTTTTAATTTTTAATCAATTATCCAATTGACTAAACCTTAAAAACGGAACTCAGATGACCGACTGAGGGCGGGGGTTAGAAAAAACCAACAAAAAACTCGCTTTTGGAGCGAGATGACAACCATGGAGACAAACATACTCAAATGGCGCAAAGTACGGCCGCAAACGGCCCCTTGCAACTTCCGCAACAGACTTGAGTAGATTTGCCCCACATTTGGCCTCACTCCAAATGTGTGACCTGAGGACCGAACCGGGCTCACACAAACCCGACCATCCTTTTTTCACACCTTCACGAGCGCTTTTGGCAACCCGTTGGGAGCATTATACCACACTCCCCCTTTTTTACAATGTGCTTGGAACGAAAAATCCGTTCCGCGCTCGTATAATACAACGAAATAAGCTAGAAAACGTTACTTAAATCGTCCACCGGACGGTCGAGAAAACGATGAGGGAGACGGCGACAAACGTTGAAATTTCCCTCAAAAATACGCGTTTTGTGAGATTTTTTTCCTCATAAGACACCACAATATTCCTCATTACAAAAAGAAAAAGGGTGGCAAGGATCGCGGCGTTCATGAACCCGAGGGGGAGAAAGGCGGAAAGAAACAGGAGCTGGAGCGATATGAGCCCCGCTGATGCCGCAAAGACGTTCCGGCGCTTTTCGTCCAAAACCTTCAAAAACTCAAAAAACTCCCTCATGAGGAGAGTTATCCACAAGAAAAAGAGGAGGGCCCATATTAACGACACGGAGACGAGAAGGGTCCCAAAAAAGAATGTGTTTACGAAGACGACTGCCGTATGGACAAATTCATATACGCCAACCTTATCCTCGAAAATAAAATTGCCCGTTCCCACAACGCCGAAGAACACGGCGAGAAACGACAATTCGAAGAGAACCCACAGAATCCCGGGCGCGAGGAACGGCGCAAATTGGTCGATATACGCGGCGGCGGCGGCATACGAGGCAACAACGGTCCAAAAAGACCACTTCACCGAAATCCGGTCGATCATTCCGAAATAAATCTTCAAAAAAACGAGTCCCCCGAGAACGCCAACGAGCCACGGAGAAACCCCCGCGGCCCACAGTCCGACGATCGCCCCGCCTATGGCCGTGTCCCTACACGACCTCAATACGATCGGGTTTTCGAAGTATGATTTTAATCTTTGCACCATCGTGAATGCCTTCGCGTATTATTTTATCAGCAAGCGCGTCCACAATCATCTTTTGAATGAGACGCTTCAGGGGGCGCGCGCCGTATTCGGCGTCAAATCCGTGCTCGGCGAGATAGCGCTTCACGTCCTCGGAGATAGAAAGTCTGATCCCCTTCCCTTCAAGACGCTTCACCACTTCCTTGAGCTGAATGTCGACGATACTCCTCGTGTCGGCGGGAGAGAGCGAGTTGAATATGATGATCTCATCAAGACGGTTCAGAAACTCCGGCTTAAACGTCTCGCGAAGCGACGAAAACACTTTTTCGCGGAATTCCTCTTCTCTCTTCTTCATCGTCCCGTCGCCGTCTTCCGTCGCAAACCCGATGGAAGAAATTTGGTTGAAATATTCGCCTCCGACGTTCGACGTAAGGATAATCACCGTATTCTTGAAATTCACCGTCTTTCCCTTCCCGTCGGTGAGCCGTCCGTTGTCGAGAATCTGAAGAAGAATATTGAACACTTCGGGATGCGCTTTCTCTATCTCGTCGAAAAGTATGAGGCTGTACGGTCGGTGCCGCACGATCTCCGTGAGCTGGCCTCCCTCCTCGTGTCCGACGTATCCGGGAGGCGATCCGATGAGCCGCGCCGTGGCGTGGCGTTCCATGTACTCCGACATATCGATCCGCACGAGCGCCTTCTCGTCGTTGAACATGAACTCCGCGACCGCTTTGCCGAGTTCGGTCTTTCCGACTCCCGTGGGGCCGAGGAACATGAACGATCCGGCGGGACGGTTCTCGTCCGCAAGTCCGGCGCGCGAACGGCGGAGCGCCCGCGCAATCGCCCCGATTGCGGCGCGCTGTCCCACGACCCGTTTTTCGAGTTCGTCCTCAAGACGCGTCAGTTTCTGTATCTCCGATTCAAGCATTTTCGTGACCGGGATTCCCGTCCACCGGGACACGACGGAGGCGATATCCTCTTCCCCGACGACCTCTTTCACGAATTTCTTTTCGTCTGATTCCCGCTCACCTTTCTTTCCCGCCCGGGAGGTTTTCCGTTCGAGCGATTTGTATTCCTTCTCGACGGCGGGAAGCTCTCCGTAGGTGATTTTCGCGACGCGCTCGAAGTTTCCCTCCCGTTCGGCGACTTCCGCCTCGTGGCGAAGCGCCTCGATGCGCTTCCTGATCTCATGGAGCCCTTCGATACTTCTCTTCTCGGATTCCCACCTGCCGGAAAGTTTTGTGTTCTTCTCTTTGAGTGCGGCGAGTTCCTTTGCGATCTCCTTCATGCGCGGAGTGTTTTTCTTCGATCCCCCTTGCGTGAGCGCCGATCGCTCGATCTCGAGGCGCGAAATCTCTTTTCGGATATCCTCGAGTTCGCGAGGAATACTGTCCGATTCGAGCCTGATCGCCGCCGCCGCCTCATCAATGAGATCGACAGCCTTGTCGGGAAGAAACCGGTCGGTGATGTAGCGCGCGCCGAGATTCACGGCGGCCACGATCGCATCGTCGGTGATCTTCAGTCCGTGATGCGCTTCGTATCTCTCCTTCAGTCCGCGGAGGATCGCGACCGAATCCTCGATCGACGGCTCGTCAACGAAGACCGGCTGAAATCTTCTTTCGAGCGCTGCCTCTTTTTCGATGTATTTCTGATATTCCTTCAGCGTTGTCGCACCAACGGCATGGAGCTCCCCGCGCGCGAGCGCCGGCTTCAGCATGTTCGAAGCGTCAATGGATCCTTCCGCCGCACCGGCGCCGACAATCGTGTGTATCTCGTCTATAAAAAGAAGGTACTTCCCCTGCGCGTTCTGTATCTCGCGGAGAAACGCTTTCAGTCTGTCCTCGAACTCCCCGCGGAATTTTGTGCCGGCGACGAGCGACGCGATATCGAGTGAAAGAACCTCTCTCCCTTTCAGCGATCCGGGAACATCCCCCGCGACGATCTTCTGGGCAAGCCCCTCGACAATCGCCGTCTTCCCGACTCCCGGCTCCCCGATCAAAACAGGGTTGTTTTTCGTCCGGCGGGAAAGAATCTGCATCACGCGTCGCAATTCTTCTTCTCTTCCGATCACCGGATCGAGTTTTCCGTCCTTCGCGCGGTTCGTGAGATTGATCGCGTATTTTTCAAGGACGCGGAATTTCGTCTCGGGCGTCTCGTCCGTCACCTTTACCGATCCCCTGAGGGATTCGAAGCTTTTTTTGAGTTTCTCTTTCGTGATCCCCTCCTTCGAGAGCATTTCGTGCGCGCGGGAAGGAACCTCGGCGAGCGCCATGAGAATATGTTCGCACGAAACGAATTCGTCCCCTCCGCCGGCGGCCATCTGCGCGGCGCGATCGAGGACGCGCATCACTTCCTGGGAAAGATACATCTGCGCGGCGCCGCCCCGGACTACTTCTATCTTCGGCAGCGATTCCATTTCGCGCGCAACCTCAGCGGAAAAAGACGGCGTATCGATGCCGGCGTCTTCAAGCATCGGATATACGAGGGTCTGCTCGTCGTCGAGAAGCGAATGGAGAATGTGGATCGCCTTGAGTTCGCCGTGACGGAATCTGGCGGCCCTGTCCTGCGCGCCCTGGAGCGCTTCCTGGGCTTTTATCGTGAATTTATGAAAATTGGGCATGTTAAAAAAATCAAATCCAAAATATCAGAAATAATCCTTTCGACAGACTCAAGTATAACAAAAATTACAACATTAGCAAACTCGAGTACTGAGTGCTAAAAATCAAGACAACAAATTACCATCCACGAACAACAAACAACATACAAAAAACCAGAGGACCAATTTAAGACGCTTATTGGAACTTATTTGTATTCTGAAAATTGATGATTAAAAAACTACTCGTTTGGGCGCTCTCCGAGCACGGCCTTCACCTCGATATCTCCGTCCCCCCGGCGGATTGAAAGCGTCACCGTCTCTCCCACTGCATATTTCTGAAGGACGGATCCGAGCATCTTCCCCCCCTCGAGCTTCTCGCCGTTCACGGCCGTGATGATGTCTTCCGCACGTATTCCCGCACGTTCTGCGGGAGATCCGGGAACCACTCCGGGACCGTCTTCCGCTCCCCGCACGAGCGCTCCGTAAGAGACGGGGAGTTCCTGCTGTTTTGCAATCGATTCGTTCACCATGATATACCGCACGCCGAGATACGATGTTTGTATCGTCCCTGTTTTTTTCACCGACTCGATGGCGCGACGCGCCTGATTGACGGGAATTGCGAAGCCGACATTCTGGGCGCCCGAAGCCACCGCCGTATTGATACCGATGACCTCTCCCTTGAGGTTCAGGAGCGGCCCTCCGGAATTTCCCTGGTTGATCGCCGCGTCCGTCTGAATGACTCCCTCGATCTTTTCTATGAACCCTCCCCCGCCCGATGCGGTGATATCCCTCGAAAGACCCGAAACGACCCCCACCGAGACGGTGTTCCTGAACTCGCCGAGCGCGTTCCCTATCGCAATCGCCGTCTGACCGAGCTTTATCGAATCGGAATCACCGAGCGTCGCGACGGGAAGATCCGTGGCGGAAATCCTCAGAAGCGCAAGATCGTTTATCGGATCCTGCGCGACGACCTTCGCGTCGTATTTTTCGCCGTCATTCGTGAGAACCGTGTATTCGGCATCCTTATCCAAAACAACGTGCTTGTTCGTCACGACGAGTCCGTCGGAGGAGACAATGAATCCCGATCCCCCGCCGATTTCCTGTTTTTTCGTTCCCCGTTCGCATTGTCCGTACAACTGGAGCCCTCCTCCGAAGAATTCCCGAAATTCGGGCGGGAGATCGCTCCACGGATCGATCGGACACCGCTCTATCACCGGGAGATCTTTCGAAATAACGATCGAAACGACGCTTCTCTTCGCTTCGTCCACCGCCGCAATCACCGCTTCCTCGTAATCGTATGCGGGCTTGTAGAGCGGAAGCTCGGCTTTTTCGGGCGCTTCTTCGTTCGGCGATCCGGAGGGGGGCGACACCGAAAATCCCCGCTTCATGAAATCCCACACATCGCCGAAGATGTTCGCCTCCGACGTTCTCGGAAACGCCGCCGCTCCCGAAACGAGAAGGAGGCCCGCAACGGCTCCCGCAATGATGATGTTTTTTTTCTTCATATCCGTAATTTCGTTCAGAATTTTTTCGACCAAAAAGCGCGGCTCTTTTTATGCATGATATCACACATGAGAGAGGCGCGCTTTTTCCGGTTCCTTACGTAATACGCGTGGAAACCCTATCTTATTTCATACTGAAGCGTCACCGAAACCGTCACCTCCTGCGATCCCGCTTCTATCGCGGGCGCCATGGCCATGTCCTCGGCGGCGCCGCCCATGCCATACGCTTCGTTCATCACTTTCGCGTTGCGG
>DYGP01000028.1:0-883 GCA_020724685.1 Candidatus Paceibacter sp. | reverse complement strand
ATAGTATCCCCCTTCGCTGATCGATATGAGTTTTCCGACCGAAAATCCCGCGTCGGAAGCAAGCTGGTCAGCCTTTTCCTTCGCTTTTTCAATCGCCTTTGTCCTCGCATCGGCAAGCACTTTCGATTCGTCGTCGATAGTGAACTGGAGCTGCGAAACCGAATTTGCTCCCTTATCGACCACGCCTGCGATGATGTCTCCCGCTTTCGAGAAGTCGCGGACTTTCACGAGCACCGACTGGCGCACGATGTATCCGACGATCTCCGGCGGAGGACACGGTTCCCCTCCCCTCGAGTACGCGCTTCCGCAGCTGAAATACTGATATCGCGGCTCGACGCTGTATTGCTCCGTCTTTATGTCCTTGCTCTCGACGCCGTTCTCCTTTACGAACGCGATCGCCTTATTGACCTTTTCGACGTTCTGCTCCTGCAACGAGCTCAGATTCTTTCCGCCTTCCGTGATGACGCTGAACGTGAACGTCGCCACGTCGGGAACCGCGATCACCTTCCCCTCGCCGGAAACTGAAAATGTCCGGAGAGACGACGGATCGATCTGCTTCCCGTAGGAACTCACATACGACCATGCCGACCCCGCAACGACAAGCATCGAAACGATGAGCGCGGCGCCGACGTAATTTTTTATTTTTGCATCCATATTTTTTTTATGTTCAGGCACGTTTTTTCGACGATTTCGTGCCGTTCATTATATAGTACGAAGAAAGAGGAGAAAAAGTAACGCCCCCAATCATCGTCCTTATCATAACATTTTATATCCGATCGGATACGAAATGTTATATCGCGTCAGGCCTTGTATCTCTGTATGATCTCTCCGAACACTTTCGAGAACGTTTTTATGTCCGCGGACTTCGTATATTTCCCGAAGC
>DYGP01000027.1 GCA_020724685.1 Candidatus Paceibacter sp. | reverse complement strand
ATCATACTGAATCCCGAAGGCGACGCGGGAATCATGCTCTTTTCGAACAATCTGAATCTCGCATCATTCTCCTCTCCCGATCGCTCTTCCTCCGCTTCCGCGCGCGAAAGCTCTCTCGCCGCGTCGACGAGTTCTCCGTTCACGTCCTCCATCCGTTCTACAACCTCCTTGAGCCGTTTCGCTCGGTCGCGGAACAGAATGTCGTTTTTTTCCGAATCTTCAAAAGAATCGATTTCCTCGCTTATCCGATCCGCTGCTTTCTGGATCGCGTCGAACGCGTCCTGCATTCTTTCCGGCGTTATGAGAGAAAAATCAAATCCCCGCGCCGCTATGCGCGCAAGGGAAACGCATTCGCGCGCTTCACCGACCGTATCCTCGATGTTTTCGAAGGCCATTCGCTCGACGATTTTGTTTTCGCCGTTCACGAACGACCCCCCGCTTCCCACGTACATTTCGGAAAGTTCGGGTTTCTCCGGATTCTGTTTTCGCGGCAGATTTTCGGATTCGAAGTTCATATGAATCATTATATATTTTTCCGCTATAAAATTCTGCTGTCGTACGCCCATTGGAGCAATGCCTGCCTCTGTCTCCGTCTGCATAACGCGTCCCCTTTTTCGCAATTCTTCCGAATCTGCGCGGCGTGTCTCCGCATCGCGGCCCATCTCCGTATCTGGCGATCGTCCTCATCGGGAATGCGCCGTCCCTGATAATATCTGCAATACCACTGAAACCATCCCCGCGGATCGTCTTTGTATATCCATCCCTTCTTTCGCCAAACCGAAAGCGGCTGGCTCGCACGCACGCCGAAGCAGTTGAGCGCGACATTGAATTTTTCGGGTGAAAGTTTCGCGTTCGAGAACCATTCTTCGGGAAACTCGTTCCTGCAATCCGTCATATACTTTCCCCCGAACACGCCCAGAGAGAGCATTTCTTTCGGAGTGAGCTCCGGCCTGAATCGGGGATCAAAATTCTTCCCGGAAGGTTCCGCGAGGAAGTACCGATATCCGCTCTGCATGCGATCATTCACGATCACCTCCTTCATCGCGCTTTTTTCCATATAAGATCCGCGGCGATTCTGCCCGATTCAAGAATCGTGGGGAGTCCGCTTCCCGGATGCGTTCCCCCTCCCGCAAGATAGAGGTTTTCGGTATCGTCAAATTCGTTATGCGGACGCATATACAACATCTGCGAGATCACGTGCGAAAGATTGAATACCGCTCCCCGATATACGCACACGTCCTCCTCCCACTGCGGCGGCGTCATAACGCGCACCGTCTCGATATGCGCCGTTATATCTTTCATCTCCGACCGTTCCGATATTTTTTGAAGAACCTTTTCCTTGAAAGATTCCGCCTCCGCGCTCCAATCAATTTTTGCGGTATTATTCGGAACCGGAACAAGCACATATACCGCCGATTTCCCTTCGGGAGCGAGCGTGCCGTCCGTCACCGCGGGATTGTGAACGTAGAAGGAGGGATCGTCGGGAAGGCGCTTTTCCACAAAAATATCCTCAATGTTCTTTTTATAATCAGAGCTAAAAAATATATTGTGCTGAGGAATGTCATACGTGGTATCCAACCCGAGATACAGCATGAACGTCGAACAGGAATATTCTTTTTCTCCCACTTTTTTGTCCGAATATCTCTTTCTTATTTTTTCGGGGATAAGCGTGCGCACGCCGTATCCGAAATCGGAATTCATAACGACGAAATCCCCTCTCTCTTCCTCTCCGCCGTCGAGTCTCACTCCAACAGCCTTCTTTCCCTCAAACAATATCTCCCGCACCGGACTCGAAAGACGGATCATCCCTCCGTATTCCCGGATTACGTCCGCCATCGCCTCCGAGATTTTATGCACTCCCCCCTTCGGATGATAGATTCCGTATCCGTGTTCGGCATACGAAAGTATGGAAAACGCCCCGGGACATTCCCACGGAGACATTCCCAAATATTTCGTCTGGAATGTCATCGAAAGCTTGATCCTTTCGTCGCGGAAAAAAGCCGTCAGCACTTCGTCCACGGATTTAAGGTTCTGCATATACGGGAGCGCCTTAAGAAGCTTCCACCTGAAATAGTGGTACCACTTCATGTACGGAACCTTAAGACACTCATATGTTTTTTCAAATTTCCTCTTTTCGTGCTTCAGATAACGCTCGTATGATTTTTCTTCCCCGGGAAATTTTTCCTCTATTTCTTTTTGTATTTTTTCCTTGTCGAAATAAACGCGAAAATCGTCATGCAGACCGAAACGGAGCCGATAAAGAGGATCGAGCCTGATAAACTCGAGATAATCGGACATTTTCCTGCCCGCAAGGGAAAACACCTCTTCGAAGATTTGGGGAAGCATCACGAACGTCGGTCCCGTCTCGAACACGAATCCGTCCACCGTAAGCGGGGCATTCCTTCCTCCCACACGGTCCTTTTTTTCGTGGACAACCACCTCGAATCCCCGCGATGCGAGGATCATGCCGGCGGAAAGTCCTCCGGGCCCCGCACCGATCACAATCACCTTTTTTTTCTTTGTTGATTTACTCATAGGAAATTGTCTCTATCTCCACGTCCGGAAGGCAGGGATAATCGTTAAAAAACACCCTTCTGCTTTCCGGATCGAATCCGGTCAGGATTCCCTCCCCGAAAACCTTTCCTTCGAGAAGCGCGCCGGCACCCTCCTTTCGATGGAGATACGCATACGGACGGCGTTCGTCCTCCGGAATACGCTCGATGACGTACCAGCTTCCGTCTGCGGCGTTGAAAAACACATTCCCCTCAAAGGAAATTTTTTCTCCTATCGACATTCCCGTATCGGATTCGCAAAACTGCGGGGATCGCGCGATTTCCCCTCCGGCATTCATTCTCCATATTTCGAAATTGAGAATCGACGCAAACGAAACCCAGAGAAAATACGGAACGAGAAGAATCGCCGCGACTCTCCGCACTTTCCAGAATACGAAAATAAGCGCGGCGATTGAGACGAGCAATGCGAGGATTTCCAAAAAAGCGAGGAAGGGATTCCTCATTCCGAAGAATATCGCCGACCAGGCGAAGTTGAGTACAAGGTGTCCGAAAAAGAGAATTCCCGCGTTCCTTTTTTTCCGAAAATCGGGATTCTTCCACACGAGAAACCACGCAAAACCCATAAGAACGTACAAAAGCGTCCATACGGGACCGAAAACCCAATTCGGAGGGCTGAAGAACGGTTTTTCGAGCCCGGCATACCACCCCGGAATTGCGGGGACCGTAAAAAGAGATCCGATCCATCCGACGCACAAAGGGATTGCAACCGAGACAAGAAGATATAACGTGTTTCTCATTGGTTTCATTATATCATTCCGGATGCGCTCGGATGCCCGCTACAGGGCGCAAAACGGTGTGGCGGACGGAAAGATTCTCCGTTATTATATTTCCAAGAAGAGACATGATGAAAAAAACGCACACCATACTCATTTCGGACGTCCATCTCGGAAGCGAAGTGAGCCGCGCGAAGAGACTCGTCGAAACACTCGAGTCTTGGGAATTCAAGAAGCTCATACTGATCGGCGACATATTCGACGACCTCAATTTCGAGCGCCTGAACGAAGACCATTGGATCTTTCTCTCCCATATCCGCGAATATTCGGATCCCGAAAGAGCCGTCGAAGTCGTATGGATAAAGGGAAATCACGACGAACTTCTCGCGCAGGTCGCCTCCTCGCTGCTCGGCGTCGAAGTCCTCGAATCGTACGAATGGGAACACGCGGGCGCGCGGCATCTCGCCATACACGGACATCAATACGACCGGTTTTTGGTAAACAACAAATTTCTCTCGGATGTCGCTTCCGGACTTTATATTTTCCTCCAGAAAATAGACATGAAAAAACGCCGTTTCAGCAGATTCGTGAAACGGATGAGCAAGCGGTGGCTTCGGCTTTCCGAAAAAGTTTCCCGCTCCGCAATCAAATTCGGAAAAACAAGGGGAGCGCGCTATGTTTTCTGCGGACACACCCACATGGCACTCGAAAAGAAAACGGATTCTCTCTCATATTTCAACATCGGATGCTGGACGGACATCCCCTCCTCGTTCGCGACCATAGCCGAAGACGGCACGGTGGAATTGCATAGAGTGGATTAAGGACGGGCTTTCGCTTCTATCGCGCAACCTACACCACCTTATAATGCAGTTGAACGGTGTTCTTATTGAGGTTTTTCGCCTCGATAAGTTCGAGTTCGCAGGCAAAATCGGTCTCCCCAAACAAGCGTATTCCTTTTCCGAAAAGAAGCGGTTCGATATCAAGATATATCTCGTCAATGAGCCCCTCCTGCGCGAAAGAGGCGTTCAGCATTCCCCCTCCCGCCAAAAGCGCCGTATCGAATCCCATTTCTTCAACCATCGAGAGGATCTCCTTCGGCTTCTTGTCCGTGAACACGACGTCCCTTCCCCATTTGTTTTCGAATGTCTGATGCGTCACGACTATATTGACCGCTCCCGGGAAAGGAAAATATCCCTGCCGTGACGCTTCGAGGAACGTGTTTTTTCCAAGAATGATATTCTTCGCTTTTTTGCTTTCTTCGTAAAATCCGTTCAGGTCCTCGTCGGATACCCATTCGGAATCACCGTTCTCCTTCGCGATATACCCGTTCGGAGTCGTGCCCATATATAAAATGACCTTCATATCATAATTATCCACCGTATCAAAACATGGCGCAAGGCGAAAAAACCCCGATTCAAATCGGGGTTTTTTATGCAAATACCTGGTCTTTCACGAGACGCCCGTATTCGGGGCATGTTTCAAGAAGATCTTCGTGTTTTCCCATTCCGGCTATTTCGCCCTTCCGGAACACTATTATCTTATCGGCGTCTTTTATCGTTGAAAGACGGTGCGCAATGATGATGACCGTTCTTCCCTCGGACGTCTTATGAAGCGCCTCCCTGATTTCTTTCTCGTTTGTGGTGTCGAGGTTCGATGTCGCTTCATCAAAGATAAATATCTTCGGATCCTTCACGAGCGCGCGGGCGATACCGACTCTTTGGCGTTCCCCTCCCGATAATCTGACGCCACGCTCTCCTATCGCGGTTTCAAACCCATCGGGAAGACGGGAAAGAAATTTGTCGATACACGCTATTTTCGCGACTCTTTCAAGTTCCTCTTCGGGAAAATTGTCCGCCTTTCCGTTCAGCGGAAATTTTATGTTGTACCCGAGCGTATTGTCGAAAAGCGTGACATCCTGCTCAACGAATCCGACATTCTCCAGATAATGAGACGTTTCGATATCTTTCAGGTTTATTCCGTCAATCAATACTTCCCCTTCCGTGGGATCGTACGCTCTCAGAATAAGCGCCGCAGTGGTCGACTTTCCGGCTCCGGACTCGCCGACAAGCGCAACGCGTTCTCCGGGAGCGATTTGAAAGCTCACATCGGAAAGAACATCCGTCGCTTCGCTTTCCATGTCGAAAGAAGCGCTTTTTTCATGCTCCGCATCATCGTCCGAAAGAAACTTCTGTTTCGGGTATGCAAACGAGACGTTTTTGAATTCGATCGATCCGCGTATCTCCGGTCGTACGGCGTTCTCGGAATTCACTATGTCCGATTTTACGTCGAACATGACGAAAAATTTCCATATCGCCGGCCAAACTTCCATGAATCTTCTGTGCAACTTTCCTATCCTGTGCACTCTTTCGAAAATTCCCGAATACCAGAAGAAGAGCGCGACGAGGGTGCCTGCTTCAACGCTTCCCTCGAACACAAGGATCACGGCAACAATCAATCCGGCGATCCGGATACACGTCGAAATCACGCTCCTCAAACCGTCCGACAACTGAAATCTCGTCCAGGTTTTTCTTCCGTGCTCGACGATTTCCCCGTATTGACGGTTGAATTCTTTTTCGGCTTTTTCTTCTTGCGCATGAACCTTTATCACCTCGATATTCCTCAGAAACTCCGACTCGAGTCTTCCGTTTTCATTCCACATCTTTTGGAGCTTCATGAGATCGGGACCGAGCTTCTTATTCACCGAAATCACCCAGATTACCGAAAAAACGGCGCCCGCGGCGCTTATCGCCCCAACAATCGGATGTATGAAAAAAGTCGCTCCGACCGCAAAAAGAAGATAAAGCGCGAGCGGAATGAAATCGTACACCGTCATGTACGCAAGCGACTGCAACGCATGAGAACCCCTCGAAAGAACACTTTGCTTAATTCCCGAATGCTCGTTTTTGTGCTGACCGAGCGAGAACGAGAACGTTTTTGAAAGCCCTTTGACGTCAAGGTGTTTATTGAGAAGAAAAACGAATTTCTTCATCTCATACACCCCCCACACCGTCTCAATTCCAATCTGCAGAAGAATGAATCCCGCGGAAAGAATGATGAAAAAAATCGCTTTTTCGAGAGAGTTCGCCACAAGCACGGCATCGACAACCTCCCCAAGAAAATACGGAGCGACAACTCCGATACCCTCGCTCAACACCGTGAAGACAAGGATCACGAAAAACGGGACCCTGAACGGCTCCATTAATTTTCTTATTTTTCGGCTTATTTCCATAATATTTCTCCTTTGTTTTTGTACTCTTTATATTATGAATATTTAAAAGAAATATGTCAACTCTTCCCGCCCGGAACGCCGGCGGAGCGCATCTTTTTGATGCGTTCAATTCGAGATAGAACCTCTCCCTATGCTTCGGATTTCTCCTCCGAAACGGAGTTCACAAGCGTGTTTTTCTCGAGAAGCGCGTATATCGCCGACCACCCGAAAAAAGCTTCGAAGAGAAAGAATCCTCCCGCACCCATCACTCCCCAATTCCAGAACCCCACACCGAAAACAAAAACGGCAAGTCCGGTGAAAAATCTCACGCGTCTATCCTTCCTCCCCAGATTTTTCTTGAATTTGTCTTTTGCATATTCCGAGACTGCGATATATTTTTTCCCCACGAAGAAAATCGCCTTCCACACAAGGGTGATGAGAACGGCAAGGATAACGGACCACACAAACCCGAAAGGAGAGAGAAACATCGAGAAGTGGGATGTTTCGGAAAAATCCGACTTGAGTTTCGGGAGAAATACCATCATCCGAATCGCGTCGGAAACGGAAAACGATTGTTCCGACCCGATCGAAAGCGCATACCGTCCCTCGTTTTCTCCGTTAAAGACCGAAATTTTATAGACTCCTCCGGGAACCTTTCCCGTAAACTCCGGACCGTTCCTGTACCAATCGCCTTCGAGCGGCCTATAAGAGACTTCCCACAAGGCGGATTTCTCGTCGAGCGCTCCGACAAACGTCTCAAGATCCCCGTCCACACGGGATACGTATCCGGAGAATACCCCTTCGGTTTTCTTCGGGGCGAAGATTTTCACGGAAAAATCGAATTCTTTTTCGCTCTCTACGCGATAGGTGCGCGGCGATCCCGAAAGCGCGTCATAAAACACGCGCGACGCCTCCGGATCTTCAACATTCACCGGCCCCTGTTCGACGACGTACGGCACATACGCGAAGGCGTACGCCCATACGACCCCGAAAAGAAAAATCGACGGAAGGATGATTTTTTTCATCTTAATAGGCTTTTTGGGTGTATCCCTCGCAACCGGGAGGAATAACGCAATGGTTCGGAGGGAGATCCGGTCCCGGCATGCAATTTACCCATTCGGGACACCCCTTGTATTCGTTCTCCCGTTCGGCTCCGCCGGGCGCGGGAGGCACCACCGGATCTTTCATGAAGTCAGGGCGGTTTCCCCACTGGGCTCCGCACTCTCCCCTGAAAAACTCCCATTCGCCGCACGAGGTTCCGTCGGGGAAAACGCATACGCCAAATTCTCCTCCCCATTCGTCCTTTCTCATTTCGAGCGAATATCCGAGCGACACGCATTGCTCCGAAGCCGGATTCGCGATCTGTGCGGGATTCTCATTCTTTTTTTCCCCGTTCCCCTCCGCCGCGGGACTATCGACCCTTGGAACAAATTCGCCGAGCGCCGCGATTCCCGCAATGAAAAGGATCGCGAGAACA
>DYGP01000093.1:295-1183 GCA_020724685.1 Candidatus Paceibacter sp. | reverse complement strand
TTTCAAGATAGGTGTGGGGGTTTTTCGTCAAAACGTTGCAGTCGTTTCACAAATATATCCGTCATGTAAAATGTATCGCGATGCTTGTCTTCACGAAGCATGCCCGCGTGAAATTTGATGTGCTGAAACGTCACGGTGTTCATGTAAGCGAAGAACAGATACGCGAGGCCGTGTTGAAACCTGACAGGATTGATCACTCGAGGCGTCCGCTGCTGATCGCGCAAGTGCGGTTTGACGCTCAGCGCGTTCTTCGCGTAGTCTATAAAAAGGAGGGGAACGTGAAGAAGATCATCACGTTTTATCCCGGCAGAAAGAAACAGTATGAAACAAACGAAGAACGTGAAACCTAAAATCAGCTATGAACCGGAAGCGGATGTTTTGACGTGGGAACTTTCGGACAAGAATATTTATTCCGCCAAAGAGCTTGGAAATGTCGTCGTACACTTCAGTAGGACCAATGTCCCGGTTCTTATTGAGTTTTTGGAAGCGAGCAAGTTTTTGACGAAGGCAAATAAGATCGTGCGAAATGAAGTTCCGCCGGCCGTGCGCAAAGCGATGGCGATTGCGTAATACAAAAACACCCGCGGACAAACTCGGGGGTGTTTTTTCGTCAAAACGTTGAAGTCGTATTCAGGCTTTTTCTATCGAGATTTTTTCCTATCGAACCTTCGTGTTTTTCGTGCGTTTCGTCCGGAAGCATGTGCCGGAGAAGGACGATCGACGCCCTATGAACGTCGCGCCCGGCATACGCCGGGCCCGCCTTTGGCGGATAGCACTCACGCGAATAATAGCATATTTTTCCATTTTTGTCAAGTATATTTCAATATTCTTCGCTAAGGTTAGGCGGAAATGGTATTCTGGGGAAGATGGCCAAGCGCAAAGCAAACC
>DYGP01000093.1:0-285 GCA_020724685.1 Candidatus Paceibacter sp. | reverse complement strand
GCAAACCCCAAAAACAAAGAACCGTTGGAAGCCAGTCTCCGCGCGATCACCGCCAAGGATCGCCGGGCGGCCCTGCGCCGGTTTTTGGGTACTATGTGGCGGGCGAATCCGGGTCTCGCGTCCGTGCGTTTCGGACTGACGATCCTGGCCGCCGCGCTCCAGCCGTTGCAGGTGTACGTCTTCGCGCTGCTCATCACGGCGATCGGCAACGGCGACGCGGCGCAGGGCGCGCTCCTCGTGCCCGCGGTGATCGCGCTTTTCCTCGCGCATCGTCTCGCGAACGAC
>DYGP01000092.1 GCA_020724685.1 Candidatus Paceibacter sp. | reverse complement strand
CGCAACGCATACGTTTTTTTTCATTATCTGAGCGTGATCGCGGCATTTGCCATGCTTTTCTTTGTTTATTTTTCTTTCTTTGCTTTCGAATCCGTTTTCTTTGTCACGACCGTCGCGATCGCGACGGTTTTGCTTATTGAACTCATTGTGTTTGGTTTTTTGTACAGTGGTGAACGTTGGTTTTTGAATTATGTCGATTGGATTTTTCCTATGTTTCTTGCTACGACGACGGTTTATTTGGTTGGAACGATCTTGCGTTGACGAAATTAATAGATGAGGTACCTTGTCTCGGATTTAATCTTCAGAGTTCTCTCCTCGTCGTATGGATATCTTTCGCATTACAGGCGGTCGGCCGCTCGAGGGAAGCGTCACGCTTTCCGGAGCCAAAAATGCGGCATCGAAAATGATGATCGCGAGTTTGCTGACCGAAGATCCTGTTATTCTCAAGAGTGTTCCCAATCAACAAGAAACCGAAATCACCGGTGAAATTTTGACTTCGCTCGGCGCACAGGTGAATTGGGAAGGAGAACACACGCTTTCTTGTCACACCCCCTCCATTCAATCAACGTCTGTCCATCAGCTGTCGCGAAAAAATCGCATCAGTATTCTTGCGCTCGCACCGCTTCTTCATCGCACGGGCGAAGCAACCGTTCCCCGCCTCGGTGGGGATGCGATCGGTGCGCGTCCTGTTGATTTCCATGTAGACGCCCTTTCTCGTATGGGGGCGCAGATTGAAGAGATGCAAGATGGGTATCGTGCACGCGTGAAGAAACGTCTTAAGGGCGCACTCATCGAACTTCCATACCCTTCTGTGGGCGCGACCGAGACCGCGATCCTTGCGGGAGTCCTTGCAGAAGGTCGTACGACCATCCGTAATGCCGCGGGCGAACCTGAAGTGAAGGAGCTCGTCATGATGTTGCAGCGCATGGGGGCGATCATTCAAATTAACGCCGGACGTTCGATTGAGATCATTGGTGTTGAACGGTTGCGCGGCACAACTGCATCGGTCATGCCGGATCGGAACGAAGCGGTTTCCTACGCGTGTATGGCTCTGGGAACACGAGGGGAAATTTTAGTCAGGGGAGCCGAACATGAGCACATGATCACGTTTTTGAATACGGTCAGAAAAATCGGAGGCGATTATGAAGTTCGCGCGGACGGTATTTTATTCACCGGGAAGAATGGCTGTAGAGGCATCGAATTGGAAACCGATACACATCC
>DYGP01000091.1 GCA_020724685.1 Candidatus Paceibacter sp. | reverse complement strand
GTGCGTTTCGCTTTGGTATCGCGACAAACAAATGGGAATGGGAAAGTATGCGGGAAGAATCGAAAATCCGATTACCGGAAAGAGCGAGGCGGTTTCCGCGAACGGATTCTCATTCGCCGTTACCGGGGAAAACCTCTCCCGGTGGAAAAAATGGATGCGGTTTGTCAGGATCGATCAGGGGGTTGTTTTTCTCTTCCTCGGATTTGTCACGCTTCTTCTCCTGAGCGTCAATGCCCACGCCGTTCTTTCTCCGATGGGGATCGTTCCGGAGGGGCTTGATGTTGCGGTGGTGCAGGCGCATATATTCGGCAATAAACTAGGGCATCCCGGATTCGTCCTTTTCCTTGTGATGGCGTTCCTGATGCTGTTTTCGGTGATGTGGACCGTGATAGACGCTCTTACGAGAATGTTGAGCGACATCATATACACGAACGCCCGGGGAGGGGGACTTCGCGATTATTTTTCCTGGGCGCGAAAGATGCCGATGAGCACGCTCTATTACGGGATCATCACCCTTGTGGTGTTTGCGGGCGCGGTTCTCATGCCGCTCAAACAGCCGCTTTCGCTTCTCGTGATATCCGCGGTTCTCGGCGGACTTACCATGGCGATATATACGCCGTTTCTCATTTATTTAAACAACACCGCTCTCCCGAAGGAAATTCGCCCGGGATGGTTCACGAATACGATGATGTTCCTCATTTCGTTGTTTTTCATTTTTTTCGCGGTGCGCGTCATTCAAGCGGAATTTTTTCTCTAGACGTGATACGATACTGATATGGAAAGAAAAAAAGAAAACGACATACTCAATGTAACGAAATCGAGCCAGTATCGCACCGTCGAAGAACTGCTCGATGAAAGCAAGCCGAGCGCCGTCTATTACACCCTTCTCGTGCTCTCTTCCCTCATTGTCGCATGCGGCATTCTTCTCGGGAACGCGCCGATTGTCATCGGCGGCATGCTCGTGACCCCGATGCTCACACCCGTCCTTTCGGTGGCGCTTTCGATCTCGACGGGAGAACCGAAACTTCTCAAGCCTCTCGGCGTTCTTCTTGCGAAATCATTCGGATTCGTGGTGGTGAGCGCGTTCGTTGTCGCGCTTCTCTTCGGGGCTCCGAAGGAGGTGTTCTTCGAAAATACGTTCAGGACGGCGATCCTGTATTTTATGGTTGCCATGGTTTCGGGGGTCGCGGCCACGCTTGCGTGGGTTCGCAAGGAGGTCGCGCTCGTT
>DYGP01000026.1 GCA_020724685.1 Candidatus Paceibacter sp. | reverse complement strand
GCGAAACGCACAAATTAAGCATTCCTCCTGCGCCCGCAAAAACAATGGCGCTCAAAAGCACGTTTATGTCTATATCCGGGGGAATCCTTCCAAAATGCGAAAACCCCTCCAAGACCTCTTTCCAGTGCTGGACGTCGACGTTTAAAACCGTAATGGCGACAAGAATGACGAAAAAGGCCGGAACGATCATCTTAAGAGACCGCTCAAGAAGCGCATATGCCCGTTTTCCGAGAAAGGTCAAAACGAGAACGAGCGCGAGCGCGCACCACGCCCATCCGAGGTGCGTTCCGAAACCGAAAAGCTCCCGGAGCGTCGTACCGATCGCACTCGCCCATCCGGGCCATATGTAAAGCAGAATCGCGGAAAAAAACCAAAATACGGGAGACCATTTCAAAATGCGCGCCGATCCGGAGAAAAATCCCTCTCCTGTTGATATTGAATATCGCCCGACTTCCTGATTGATAAAATACTGCGCAACGATGCCTAGAAGCGCCAACCACAGAAGATGCACGCCGTATTTCGTCACGAGATGCGGCCACATAATGAGCTCTCCCGTTCCCATCGCGAGCCCCATGACAACGACGCCGACACCGATCGCTTTCGTCCAGCGGGGAGCCTCCGGCATCTCCCGCGTTTCGCGGGGAGGAAAATAATCCATAATGAATTAAAGTATACGCGAAAACCCGTCGGCAAAAAACCCCGCCAATCCGTAGATTGGCGGGGATATTTTCGCTTTCCTTATGCCTGCTGACCTTCTGAAGGGGTCGCTGGCTCCTGGGAAGCCGGTGCTTCCGGTTGTGCGGACGCCTGCTGTTCTCCTTCCGCAGGAACGTTCTGAGGTTCCGTCGCCGGCGCCTGCTGCATGTTCTGATCTTCCATATTTTTATATACAACCTAAAGGCGGCTTACGACTATAGCCACGTACTCTTCCGATAAGAAATCATACACCAAAACGAGAAAAAATCAACCCCTGCGGCGAAAAAAGCCCGTTGCGAGGCGGAAAACCGCGCTGAAATCTTGCGCGAAACAGGAATATGTCGCACAATATACCGCAGCACGGAAAACCGAATTTTACAACCAACCGAAGGGGGTTCCTTTGAAAATCTTATATCTGCTTCTTGATCTTGCGTGGTTTCTGTTTTTTTCGTTTCTCGTTTCGATACCGTTCTGGATACTCGTCCAAATTTCGCAGTCTTCCGGTGAAAACTCTTTCGTGTATGTTTTCTTCGCCGCGGGATACGGCATGCTCAGCGTAATCGGAATACAAAAAGTGGTGAGAGTGCTTTCCTCCACCACACGATGGAGTGCGATGCGGGAAAAAATGGAAACGACGGTATTAAGCGCCATGAACGGGCACACCGCCCGTCTCGTGAAAAAATGGGAATATTTTGCGCTTCTGTTCATCTCCGCAGTCGGATTCGCCCAGACCGCGATAATCATCGCGGAAAACAGCAAGGAATCCCTCCCTCGGGGAATAATCTTCGTCCACGCGGGAGTTTTCTTCTCGGCATTCATAGCCCACTATTTTCTGCGGGGCGGATCATGGATGATCGAGGGAATATTGCGCAATTTTTGATCTCGGTTCTTATGCGGCCTTCCGGCCGCTTTTTTTCAAAAGACACCACAGACTCTTCCCCATCGCTCTTCCCGCTCGAATCCTGGCGATTTTGTGTCTGTGCCCCCACTAGGAATCAAACAAAATTTCCTCACGGAAATTTTCTAACACCCAGCGGTTTTAGTATTTCCGCATTGGGAAAACTCCCGTTTTCCCACCACCCTTTCCTGTTCGAATCCAAGACGCGAGTGCAGACATGCACTCGCTTGGCGTCACAACGTACGTTGTGCCCCCACTAGGATTCGAACCTAGGACCAACTGCTTAAAAGGCAGCTGCTCTACCAGCTGAGCTATAGGGGCGAAATTCATTCGCGGGTTCCGCCGACCGGACCCCCTGGTGAAAATTGTATTACGAAAACGGAAAAATAATCAAGAAAACCGGGGGTCGAACGTGAAAGGAAATTCGCGTATAATACAGGCAATGGAAGGATCCGTACTCATCATAGAAGACACGGTGCACGATCTTTCGTTTTATCGTCCCCTGTTCGAGAGGGGCGCCGAAATATCGTTTCTCTTCGTCTCTCCCGATCGGAACGCCGAGAAAGGAGACCTTTTCGATTCCGTCGATCTTCTCTTCGGCGACATCTCGCGGAAAATAAAGGAATATGCCGTTACCGATCCGAAAAATCTCGGAGAAAAGATCGGAGAAAAAGGGTACGGGCTTTACATCTTCGATTCTCTCAAGGGACTCGCCGAACAGGCCTCATCGGGGCTTCCCAAAGATCGAGTTGCGTTTTTTTCGAGCACCGAATCGTTCCGAAACGCGATGGCAAAGAAAGGATACCGAACGTACCGGAAAAGCGAAATTTCAGAACTTATAAGCGACTTTGGCCTTTAGCCCCTTTCGCTTCGCGGAAAAAAATCCTTTTTACGAGAACGTATTCCGCTCCGCTTTTCTTCAGGTTTGATTCCATAAGATCGAGCGATTCCACGGGAAATTCCGCGTAGACGGGCTCCTGGACATACGCATCCCGCGGAGGATTTCTGAAAAGCCTTACGAGAGATACGTGCATCGTAAATCCCGCACGATCGTCCCTCCGCTCAATTCCGCGCGCGGCGCATTCCCCATCGAACAGGTTTCTCAGCACTCCAAGTGCATCGGAAGATTCTTTTCTCCCCTCCGCCCATACGATTCGCGGAGGACGGTGATCGTCGAAGGTCAGGTTTTCTATGAAAAGATTTTCGGGTTTTTCCCGCGTTTTGCGGAGAACGCTTTCCATCGCGTCGATGATTCTCGGAACGTCCTCCTCGCTCCGGTTGCCCAGAAATTTGAGCGTGATATGCCAATTTTCCTCGGGAATGACTCTTCCGCAGGAAAGAATGCTCTCCTCGACGCGATCAAGCGCATAACGGAGTTCCGATTTCACGTTTTCCGGCAACGGAATTGCCACAAAAAACCTTCTTTCCATACGACCCATCATATCATACAATGGAACCATGGCCCGTGGGATACAATCAAGCGAGTATCTCGATTCCATAAAAGAACGGAGGGAGAACAAGCGCGTCGGGCACAAACACCAGCTCATCGGACTTGAAATCGCGGATCTTCTCGACGATCGCGAACATAAAGCGCTCTATATCAAACTGGTGAAAAAATACGGCGAACAAAAAGTGGTCGCGCTCGCAAAAGACATTGCGGAACGGAAAAACATAAAAAACAGAGGCGCATACTTCATGCGCATGTTCCACAAAAAAGATGGCGAATAATATCGTAACCATAGAGAAAAAAGACGGCGAAAGATTTCTCCGCGCGAAAACGGTTCCTTTTGACATCGAAAAACTTAAAGACAAGTCTCGCGCGAAAGAAATGCGGGAACTCGTCCGGATGATGCGGGAAACAATGAAGCAGGCGAACGGAATCGGCCTTTCGGCAAATCAGGCGGGCATCGGAGAGCGCTTCTTCATCGCCGAAGTCCCCGACGGACAGGGACGCCAAAAATTCTACGCCATCTTCAATCCGGAGATCGTGAAAAAATCGAAAGCCATGGAAACAGTGGAAGAAGGCTGTTTAAGCGTTCCGAACGCTTTTGGCCCCACTCCACGGCATTATGAAGTAACACTCACGGGATATGATATCCGCGGAAAGAAAATCAAGATAAAAGCGTGGGGTCTGCTTGCAAGGGTGTTTCAGCACGAAGTCGATCACCTCGACGGAAAGCTTTTCGTCGACAAAGCGAAAGAACTCCACCGTGTCGCCCCGGAGCGATATTGATATGCGGCAACGTTTTATCTTTTTCGGAACTCCCCGGTTTGCCGAGTCCGCGCTCGAACGGCTTATCGAAAACGGAATCGTTCCGTCTCTTGTGGTGTGCAATCCCGACCGTCCGACGGGAAGAAAAAAAGAAATCACTCCCCCTCCGGCGAAGATCCTCGCAGAAAAACACGATATTCCCGTTTTCCAGCCTGAAAAAATCGCCGCGGAAAGCCTGAAAACGGAAATCGACAAAGCCGAGTTCGGCGTCCTCGCCTCATACGGAAAAATAATTCCAAAGGAGACTATCGAGCTTTTTCCGAAGGGCATCATAGGGATTCATCCTTCGCTTCTTCCCGAATATCGGGGCGCGACGCCTATCCAATCGGCAATTCTTTCGGGCGAAAAGGAAACGGGGGTGAGTGTTTTTCTGATGGACGAAAAAGTCGATCACGGTCCTGTCATCGGCATGTTACGGATGCCGATCGCGCACGACGACACCTATCTCGTTCTCGAAAAAAAACTTGCGTTGGCGGGAGCGGATCTTCTCGCGGAAATTCTTCCCGGCTATCTCGAAGGAAAGATTGTTCCGAAAGAACAAGAACACGAGAAAGCGACTTTTACGAAAAAAACGGCGGCTGATGACGCGTTTCTTCCGATTGAGGATCTTTCGTCCGCCCTTCAGGGAGACATGGAAAAAGCGCGCCGCATCGATCGGATGGTCCGCGCGCTGAATCCGGAGCCCGGAGTATGGACGACGAAAGACGGAAAGAGGATGAAAATACTCGGCACAAGACTGCTCGGGAGCGGTCTCATGCTCACAAAGATCCAAATGGAAGGGAAAGTTCCGCGGGAAATCGATTTTTAATCGTCTGTCATCCTGAGAATGTCTCCGCGTTCCACCCCGCTCTCCGAAGGGAACTCGAAAACGCGGGCGTATTTCGGATTCCAAAAAAATATCCTGTTCGGAGCCATTCCGTTCCGGACCGCGCGGACAACGCCGCCTTCGTCGCATACCGCGACATCGATCGGATATTTCATCCCGAACGTATGCACTCCCCATCGGGTCCTGAAACAGAGGGTTCGCGGTTTTTGGAACGCAAGCATTCCGTCCGTTTTCTCGCGCACCGTTTTCAATTCGATCGCATCGTCCGATATGGGCGTTTTTTTCGTTATATTGAATATTTTCACGTGATATCGAATATTTTTTCTTTTGACGTGCTCCCGCTTACAAGCCCTATCCTGCTTTTTGAAATATTAAAATATCCAGAGAGAAGTTCTATCACTCTCCTATTCGCCTTCCCCTCTTTTGCGGGGGCGTTTGCACGCACCACAAAATGAGACTCATCGAGTTTTTCCACGAGTTCCTTTCTGCTATTCGGTTTTACTACCACCTGAATTTTCATTACCTCTTATGGGCTTTTACCCTTAAAGACTTCATGAACTCTTAAAAAGCGATTTTACGATGTCGATGTTCTTCTTGTCCGGTCCGCGCCCGTCAAATCCGGGAACTTCGAGTATCCATTCCTTGTCCCGAAGGCGCACATCCCCCGCAAGCGCGCGGAAACCCGATATCCCGATATGTCCCTCGCCGACATTCTCGTGCCTGTCGTGGCGGGAACCGAATGCCGTTTTCGAATCGTTTATGTGCAACACGATGAGGTTTTCGATTCCGATCGCTTCGTCCCATTCGTCAAAAAGGGATGAAACGCTCTTTGGCGAGTAGTCATCAATCATTCCGGCTTCGAACGCGTGGGCGGTATCGAAACAAACCTTCACCCGTTCGGAGTCCGCAAACTCGAAAAGACGCCGGACGTCCTCAATGTCGGATCCGATCTTGTCTCCTCCTCCCGCGGAATTTTCCATGACAAGAAATGAGTTTCCGGGGACGTCTTTCAGTATTCTCCTTATCGCTTTCGATTCCTTTCTTATCCCCTCTTCTTTCGATATCCCCTTGTTCGAACCGAGATGGAAAATGAGGCCTTTTGCGCCGATACTTTCGGCGATCCGGAAATGTTCCGAGAGATTCCGTATCGATTTCCGGTAAATCTCTTCCGACGCGCTCGCGAGATTCACGAGATATGCCGCGTGAAGATACGCGGAAGAAATACCGCTTTCTTTCATCGCCTCCCTGAAATTCCCCGCTTCAGCATCGGAAACGGGCTTCACTCCCCACGTCTGGGGGGATGCACCGAATATCTGTATGGTTGTCGCACCGATCGTTTCTCCGTTCCCGATCGCCCGAAAAAGTCCCCCCGCGGCCGAAACGTGGCCGCCGATGTCGGGAATGCGGAGATTCGTATTACGGCTGGAGCGCTTCATCGACATTCCCGTTTACGGAAATAACGACCCCGGATACGGTCGGAAACTGCTTCAATGTCTCCTCTATCTGGGCGCGAATCGCCGAAACCCTGCATGATCCTCCGGCATTCAGTTTGTCGTTAAAATCGGCGTAAGCCGTTCCATCCTCGATCTTTATATCGCGCAAAACGACTCCCTCGGGAATATTCGAGAAAAATCCCCTGTCGGCTTCGACTCCGTTCACTCCTCCCAGAAGCTCGTTGATTGCCGCGCGGGCGATCCCGTCCGTTTTTTCTATAATACGTATCGATTCATGCACTTCGGTACACGCATCCATCGACGAATCGATGTTGTATTTCTGGAAAAAAACTTTTACGTGTGCCGGATCGGGAACAAAACGGACAAGAATATCTTCCGAAGCGTCGTGTTCGGGAAGACCGCTCGGATTGTCTTTGCTCAGACGGATCCATCCGGCTCCGCTTCCGGGGTTCTCAAACGAGATTTGGGAAAAAAACGGTATTGCGTCCTCCGTCATCCAATCCTCCTTTGTTCCCGCAAGTCCGGTTCCGATGACCGCCCCGCTTTCGTCGTAGACGCGTATCGGAAAACTTCCCTCGAAAAACCATGTTCCCTTTACCGTGCCCGAAACCTCAACGGGGCTCGATATCTCGTCATTCGGGCGCGGCATGGTCACGGAAACATCGGAACTCTTGAGTCCCCCCTGCTCGACAACCGACGTATACTCCTCGAGCGCGTTTTTCTGACCGAGGAACAGGAAGATCGCGCCGAGAACGAACGCTCCCGCAATCGCGGCGTATAGTATGGTTTTATTTTTCATCTTTTTTCAAAATTTTTTTTATCTCTCCGATATCTCTTTCTATTTTCATTATTTTCATCCTGATTTTCGTCGTTTCGTTCTCTTCGGCGTGAATCTCTTTCTCCGTCTTTTCAACGATTTTCTTCTGGGAACGGAGTCCGGTGATGATAATGTTGTCGCCGATGAAATAGAAGACAAAAAGCCCGCTCATGAGAAGAATGATGACGCTCAAAGCAATCGAGCCGATCCCGTAGAGAGACGGGAACATTTCCGCGGTCTCCCACACCCCCTTCCAGAAAAGCACCACTCCGACGCCCCCGATAAACGCGTAAAGGATCGGGAAGTGGCTGAGCGCTCCGCGCACCTTATCCTCGAGTTTATCGAAAAATTTTATGATTTTTTTCATGATCTCCCATTTTATATACGACCGTCTGATATAAATGTAACACCTCGCGCCCTTCTGTGATAGGAGAGGGCGAATCGGTGCGCTTCGTCGCGCACGCGCACAAGCACGTCGTGAGAGATCCACCCCGGAACCGCGCCGACGATATCCGTTCTTTTCCGATCCCTTCCCTTTATCATGCCTACGACGGGTATCCGTACGCCCGTTTTTTTCATCGCGCTTTTCACCGCATTCACCTGTCCCGCGCCGCCATCGACAAGGACGAGGTCGGGAAAGGTCCATTCCGGATGATTGAATCTCCGTTCGATCATTTCCCTCAGCATGCCCGTATCATCCGGAATGTCTTTGTCCCGAATCGAGAATTTTCTGTATTCGCCCCTGTCCGGAACCCATTCGCCGTCCGCTCCGAATCCCTTGCGCGCAAATACCACCATGCTTCCTGTCGCATTTTTCCCCGAAATATTCGAAATGTCGTAACCCTCCACCCGCTTATGCTTTAATTTTGAGTTTTGAATTTTGAGTTTTGAATTATCTTCAGAGATGACGGCGACATCGTTGATGTGCCGCAACGCGAAGAGTTGTCGCTTTATTTTTCCCGCTTTCTCGAATTCCAGTTCCTTGACCGCGCGTTTCATTTCGCGCTCAAGGTTTTTCGCAACGCGATCCGTTTTTCCCGAAAGGAACAACGCGAGATTCCGGATATTTTTCCCGTATTCCTTTGCGTCCGCGGCGCCGATGCACGTTCCCGGACAGAGCCCGAGCTGACAATCGAAGCACGGCCGTTTTTCCGTTTTTCCCGGTTCGTGCGTGCTCCATGGAAATATTTTTCTGATGATATGGAGCGCTTCTTTGAGCGCGTGCGGAGACAAACGGACCGAATACATTTCTTACTTCGATCTTCTTCTCCGACGCCTCTTTTCCCCTCAAAAGAAGGACGCGCGGAAACGCGTCTTTCGTGATTATCACGTACAGAAAACTCTTGTCGTCCTTTTCGAGGATATTGAACGGCGGCTGATGTTTCTTGATGAGCTCGGCCTCGAGAACGAGCGCTTCAAGCGCGGAACCGGTTTTTTTGTGCGCTATGCGTCGTATCCGCGAGACCATGCGGGACATGCGGCCATCGAGCGGACGGGTGAAATAACTCGACACGCGGCGCCTGAGATTCACCGCTTTCCCTATGTAAAGAATCTCCCCCCGGGCGTCCTTCATGATATATACGCCGGGTGATTCCGGAAAATTTTTATATAAGACTTTCATACCAGATAGTGAAAATATGATTGTTTGTTTTGATTTTTATTTCCTAAAAGGGATATGAT
>DYGP01000090.1 GCA_020724685.1 Candidatus Paceibacter sp. | reverse complement strand
GTTGGCTCTCCGATAATCGAAGATTCGTCGGAGTGGATAAGAACAACGGGAAATGTTTAATATATACGCCCCCGTAGTTCAATGGATAGAACAGGGCTCTTCTAAGGCCTTGATGAGGGTTCGATTCCTTCCGGGGGTACGAAAACAAAAAACATTCCTTTTGGGATGTTTTTTGTTTATTCCCCGAGAACGCAAACTGCTTTGCGTTCGTGAATGAATCGAAGCGCGCAGCCATATGCATTCAGTAGAATACATGGCGAGCGGCGGCCTGCGAACTCGACGAGCGACCGGCGAGGAGAGATTTGTAGGCGATTCCTTCCGGGGGTACGAAAACAAAAACCCCCGCCAGTCTTATAGATTGGCGGGGAATTTTAAATTTCCAATTTTAAATTTTTAACTCTCGGGGAATCGAAGACTGTTTAATGTCCTCCGATGAGGTCGAATCCGGCGACAACGAGGATACCAAGGAGAATTGTGAGAAAGTGAAGGAACTCCTTCGGTCTCGATTTGTGCCGCACCTCAGGCATGAGATCGGAAACCGCGATATAGATGAACGTCCCCGCCGAAAATCCGATGAGGTGGGGGAGGATCGGAGTGACGTACGGGAGCGCGGCGTAGCCGATGGTCGCTCCGACAATCGTCGCAACGGCGGTGCCGAGGTTGACGAGAATGATTTTTCTTTTTTCCCAGCCGGCATGAAGGAGGACGCCGAAGTCTCCGATCTCCTGCGGGATTTCGTGGAGGAACACGGCGATTGTCGTCGCGATCCCGACGTCCGTTCCGAGGCCGAAGCTGAGGGCGATGACTACGCCGTCGATAAAGTTGTGCACCGTGTCGCCGAAAAGCACCGCGCTCGAAAACGTATGATATTCACATTCCCCTTTGTTGTGGCAGTGATACCACTTGAGGAGTTTTTCAAAAAGGAAGAGGACGAGGATTCCCCCGACGAGCCACAAGAGCGCGGAGTGGACATCGTCGGTCGCCTCGAGCGCCTCGGGGAGGAGGTGGAAAAACGCCGCGCCCATAAGGCTTCCCGCGGCGAAACTCACAAGGAAGAGCGATATTTTTTTCGCAAAATCCTCTTTCCACAAAAGGAGAAGTCCGCCGACGAGGGCGATGACGCTTCCAACGATGCTTGCGATTAATATTTCCGTGAACATAAAATCAAAAAAGGATAATCCCGAGGACGACGAGCGCATTCACGACGATATGCGAGCCGTTCGCAAACATAATCGGTCTTTCCTTGTGCGCGACCCCGTACACGAA
>DYGP01000025.1:8414-8778 GCA_020724685.1 Candidatus Paceibacter sp. | reverse complement strand
TGACATCCTTCTTTCATGCAGGTGCGGTGCCAGAGCTTTGATGGACCACGAAGCGTAAACCTGCGAGAAACCCTACAAAAGAAGCATTTTCTTGGAACGGAAATATTCCATTTCCGATAGAACGTAAGTTCATCGGGAACTATCTTGTAATTTCTCTTACACTCGGAGCATTCAAGCACCTCATGAAGTATAGAATCCTCAACATCTTTTATATCATCAGGGATGTCCTTTTGTGTCGTCTTTCCTGAAGTAAACTGGAGAGAATCTCTCCACGAAAGATTCTTTTTTTCAGCCTCACTCTTCGATATCGGGAACGACATCATTGCCATTGATTCATTGTATGCAAATGGAGAGATCTCCATCG
>DYGP01000025.1:3067-8404 GCA_020724685.1 Candidatus Paceibacter sp. | reverse complement strand
AAGAATTCACCCCACTTACCTGTCTTTTTCATGTGTTCAATAATTTTATTCTTCAAAATTCCATACTCCTCCTTGGAATATGTCTTATTTAAAATCGCATACTCTCCAAATTTAAGCCCAACACATCCGAAACAATCCTTAGAAGACATACAGAAATCTGAATAGAGTACGTCAGTACTCTTCCATACATAACTCGTAAAAAGCGCGCGGCGGGAATGGTCCGGCGTCAGTCCCTCATAACATTCATGAAGTTCTCCTCCCACACAGAGATCATAGCTTCCCGTCTCCGTATCCCCGTTTTCCATATATTTGCAATCTTCAGCTCGGCGCACATGAAATACATTTTTTGCATTTTTGCTATTTGTGAGATTATTCCCCGTGGAATCAACGCAATTTTTCAAATATGCATATCTTCTTGGAAATGTGCCTATAAAACTCTCAAAATCCTCCAGAGCGCGCATACTTCCAGAATATGTTGAGAGTTCGTACTCAGAAAGTTTCTTTTCGTATTCCTCTTTCGTACATTCCTTGTTTTGAAAATGATATTTTTTATTTCTTAATCCAGCGCATTGGAAACACGATTCACATCCATGGCAATCAAGACAAAACGCGCAATTCACGAGTGACGATGAATTTTGTATATATCTACACCCAAAACATTTTTCGCTATATAGTGTCTCGTAAATCCCCTCGCTCGTACTGAATATCCCCATGCAGTCCACCGCGTCTTTTGCTTCCGCGCCATAACAGAAATACATGCAATTCTCGAGCTTCCACGAAACCATCGCCATGTAGCAATTCTTGCTATATTGCACATTCTGTACATAATCACAGTTTTCACTCCCTATTCCATTGTCGTTTACAAGCGCAAGTGCGGGAACCTTTTTTCGAAGCTCTGCAAATTGTTCGAAAAACGGTCTCGAAAAATCAAAATCCATACTATACGACTTCGGATCCCAATTATCCGACCACCAGCATTTATTACAATAGATAACCTGCGAGCTCTCGGGATTATAGAGAGAAATAATATTTCGTCCGCATAAATCACACGTTCTGTTATAAAATACAAAGTCATTCCTCCAAGAAAGTCTTCGTTGCCGTCTACAGTCAGGACAAAGTGTTGGTGATGGAACGTTTATCTTTTCATAGAAACCAAAATCCTCCGGTTCAATGATAAAATTCTGACTGCAATTTTTACACTGTTTCTTTTCTGAGCTCATATTACACGCTACAGATTATGTATTACTTCTGACTAGTTTTTTCACCAACTTCCTCTTTTCAATCGGCGAGATTTTCGTCTTTTCGACATACTTCTTCATTGTATCAATCGTCTGGTCGTATGTCTCCGTGTCCACCGGATAGGGCGTTGCATCCTTTCCGCCATGCGCAAACGAATAGCGCGCAGGATCCTCATATGACGGCTTTGCCCCATAAATGACCTCTGACACGAGCGAAAGGGCGCGAATCGTCTTCGGACCAACACCCTCCATGGCCACGAACTTCTCGTACGAATCCGGATGCGCATCGCACACTTTCGAAAGCACCTTCTCGAGATATCTGCTTTTTGAAAAATCCTCCTCGACTACCGGATGCGTGACAAACTCCCTGTCCTCAAGCTCAAGGAGCGTCAATTGCTTTCCTCCTGAGTTCCCAAGGGAGATCATGCGCGAAAGCGAGGAAGAATGCCTTCTCAGAAGCGCGATATCCTTCATGAGCGTGCCGAAGCTCTGCCCGACAAGTTCCGTGCTCATCGCACGGTTCTTCTCGCTCTTTTCCGCGGTCATGTTCAACACGCTTGAGACGGTGTATTGACTCGAGATGCCGGAATGCGGTTCGCGGATGAGATCTTTCGGCTTTGACGAGTGCCAGTGATATCTCCGCGCGCTCTGATTTTCGAGATTCATTCCCTGCTGCACCACGGTCCATGCGCCGTTTTTCGTGAAGAAAAAACTGTGATGATATATTTGGAATCCATCCTGGATGAGTGCGCTATCCACTTTCGCCGCCATGCGCGAATTGTATGCAAACAAACTCGTCCGCGCCGGGTCGAACGCCATGCGCATCCCCCATGATGCGATTTCTTCCGGAGTCTTACGCGACGTTTTTCCCTTCCCCCCGCAAATAAAAACGCCGAGGTCGCGTTCCTCGCCCCGGATCGCCTCTTTGAGAGCGGCGGTAAGTATGGTCGTAAGTCCCGACGCATTCCAATCGAACGCGAGTACGGTGCCGAGCGACTGGAACCAGACCGGATCGCCGATACGCCGTACGAGCGCTTCAGGACCCTCCTCCGCGACGATGACGCGCATCATCTCGCGCCCCAATTCCACCATGCGATCGAAAAGCCATTTGGGACATTTGCCGTAATCAAGCGTGAACGTGGCAATCCCCCGCTGGATCATACTTTATATTTCTCAAGGATTGCGGTGATGTCGCTCACCCCGACAAGACTTTTCACGAAATAATCGGTCGCTCCCTGCGCAAAGCATTCTCGAATATCCGAATCCGAACTCAAATTGGAAAGGATAATGACCGGTTTTTTATACTGTTTCTCCTTTCGAACCGCTTTTAAAACCTCGAAACCGTTCATCCCGGGAAGAAGAAGGTCGAGCAAGATAACATCGGGACCGTATTGATCGAGTTTCCCCAGAGCATCCTCTCCCGAATGCGCGACGATCGCATCCCACCCGCTCTGACCGAGGATCGCAACGAGCAGACTCGCCGTGGCAACGTCGTCCTCGATAATTAATATTTTCGGTTCTTTCTTCATGTTTTCTTAATCAAAGGCCCATCCGTTCTTTGGTTTTTTGCGGTCAACGGGAAAAGAGAAGACGATGCGAGCTCCGGGACCCGATTTGTTCGCAATCCGAAGCGCGCCTCCATGAGCCTCAATGAACGCTTTCGATATAAAGAGGCTCAATCCGAGTCCGTTCGGACTCACCGATCTCGCCTCTTCCCCTCTCCAGAATTTTCTAAACACATCCTCGCGATTCTTTTCGGGGATCCCGATGCCGTCATCCTCAATAGTCACGACAATGTTCTTTCCTTCAGCGCTTATCAAAAGGCTCACATTCCCTTCGGGCGAGTTATAGGTTACCGCATTATGCAAAAGGGAACGGAAAACAAACGTTATTTTCATCGGATCGCACACAAATCTCGTCTCTCCGGACGTTTCCCAGACGACTGAAATCTTCTTCTGCTTTTCCTTTTCGATTCCGGAAAACTCCTTCAAGACCGGATCGACAATGTCCTTCTTCAAGTCAACCTCTTTTTCCTGAAGTTTCACCCCTTTTTCGGTTATCTGAATCGCGGCGATGAGATTATTGAGACCCTCATTCATTTTCATAACGCTTTCGTACGAATCGCGGATTCCCTTTTGAATAGTTCCGTCTTTCGCGCTCCCCGCGCCCTCCTCAAGCATCATCTCCATGTTCCATCGCGCGATCGAAAGGGGTGTTCGAAGCTGATGCGACACCACCGAGATAAACTCGGACTTCGCCTTATCAAGCTTCAAAATCCGGTCTATGTTGAGGAGGTTTTCGAAAGAAAACGACAACTCATGCGCGACAATGTCGAGAAACCGAAGATCCTGAACCGAATACGGATCCTGTGATTTCTTTTCCCCGAGGAACATGACGCCGATAATTTCTTTTTTGGAGAATATGGGTACCGCAATCTCAAACCCGAACGAATCGAATTCGTTCCTCAAAACCCCGAGCCTTTCCCGCACAGTGTCATCCTCGCTTTCCAGCTGTTCCCGGACAACACTATCCCTCTCCACCACTTTGTTTTCCCGATCCTCCGCTTTCTCAATTTTTTCCCTGAGAAAAGCCACTATCGGATTCGTTGCGGGTATTTTTTTCGGGAGGAACCCATCCCCGCGCACCGAACGCGCGGTATAATCGGCACCCTCCGCAAGGAAAAGTGCGGCGCGGTCGAATTTAAAGACGTCGGAGAGACGGCTGATAATATGCCCAACGAGATCGTCCAGTTTGTACGTATGAGCGATGAAATGGTTAAGTTCCGCGAGTTCCCTTTCAAAGTAGTAGGGTCTGCGGAAAAACACCTTGTCGGTCAACACCTCAAGAAATCTCTTCAGCGGGGAAAACAGGAGGGCGACGATGACGGCTGTCGTGATCTGCGCCGCGAGAGGCGACACAATCGTATTGAAGAAAGAGGTGCCGAAGACGATCACCGCGGAAAGGGCGACAAAAAGGAGGGTGAACACCGTTCCTCTCCTGATGATCGTCCGTATTTCCATGAAACGATACTGGATGATCGCGTAACTGATGACCGCAAGCATCGGGAAAGAAAAGAGCGGACCGAGATTGTTGTATTCGAATTTCTGGAAAAAAATAGGGAGAATGACGTTCGTCGTCACCGAAGGAATGGCAAACAGGGCGAATCCGAGCAAGATGTATCTCAATCGCACCCGTTCTATTCCCCTATGCCTCGTGATTTTAAAAATGAGCGCCGACAAACTGAGGAAAATAAGAGCGAGATAATACCATGTGAGATACTGCATGAGAGGACCGAGCGCCCCGGTGATGAATCCGTCGATTATCTTTATGTCCCCGACGACGAGAAGTGGGGTGAGTGTGAGAATGAAGATGACGGCGGTGAATGACCAGAATATCGCGTCGAATATCCTGTTTGTTTTCTTTTCCGGAGGATACGCCACCGTAAAATAGAAGAAACTGTTCAACATGAGAAGGAAAAAAGAAAAAGCGAGCCTGCTCCACCAAAGTTGGATCGCAGGCCCGCCTATTGCAGTGATAGTGAAAAACAACGATATGTTCCAAAAAGCGAGGCTCAGCGCGTATACGCAAAAAAGCACGTTTACTTTCGATCGGGGATTCCTCCTTATCACAAGCATTCCGAGGAAAAAATTCGCGATGAACACCGCCACTTGAAGCAGAAGGGTTGTTTTTGTAAGAAAGCTCATTGATTTCTTGTTTCGTTCAAAAACGGAGGGATGAGCGTTCCGGGAGCGGAGAGTGTTTCGTGATATCCCCTATACTCCCCCCACAACGCAACCGACCATCCGTTCCGCATAAAACCGTCCCAGACGCGCTCCTGACACATGGCGATCCATTTTGTGCAGTATGTCCGCTCGAATCCCCATCGCGCCGCATATTCGGCGGCCGCATATCCGATGTTCTTCCTCCGATGGGACGGATAGACGGCCATTCTGGAAAATTCAAGAATGTTTTTCCTCTCCCCGTCCAACGCGACGGGAATCGGATATCGCCCTCCGTCTTCAAGAAGAAATCCCGATCCGTAATCCGGTATAAGGCGTATGCAACCGACTACGGACCCGTCTTCTTCCCAAATGAAATG
>DYGP01000025.1:0-3057 GCA_020724685.1 Candidatus Paceibacter sp. | reverse complement strand
ACGGCATATCCATCGTAGGCATCACTTTCTTTCTTATCCGGATAATCTTCACCGGGCAGACTTTTCAATCCTTCACAATAAGCATTATACCGTATTCGATAGCATTCGCCTATTTCCCGGAAGGTATGCGCTCTGCGGATAACTTTTCCGGCGTTTTTACGGAACGAAAAAAGCGTTGACCCCTTTCCGTAGACGATCTCCTCCGAAGAAACTTCGAACCCGGCGCGCGCGGCGATAACTTTCAAATCCTCCGGGGGGAGGAAATGGAAGATCTTCCCCTTCGCTTTTCCGGCGATATATTGATTTATCAAAATAAGCGCGATCCATCGGGGGATGTTGACGAGAAAGAGAAGAAAAGAGAAAACGTCTTTCTTCCGCCACATCTCCAAAAAGAATTCACCGAAAATCGGCTTGAGCGAGGGAAGAAACGGATTTGCCACAACCGCGATCCCCCCGTCGTCAAGCATGTCATGCCATCGGGAGAACATCCGTTCCAAATCCGATACGGCATACAAACTGTTCACGGAAACAATTCTGTCGAACAGACCGGATTCATCCGCATCCTCCATTTTCTTCCGAACGAATCTGACCCTCGGATCGTTTTTTGTTTTTTTTGCCGCGCGGACGAGCATCGCCGGCTCGGCGTCAAACGCAACGATCTCGGTCTTCCAGCGGGATGCGCGGAGAATGTTTCTGATCGTGTTTCCCGTTCCGCACCCGAAATCCCCTATCCTGAGATACGGGATAAGCTGCAACGCTTCGACAACTTTCGCTTGAAGCGCGACGTACGGACTGAACGTATTCAACACGTCGTAAATGAACGCGTAAAAACTCCAGAAGCTCTTCATGGCTTCCTCCTTTCTTTATTAAAAATCTCTCCTCAGTATACCCGAGAAGAGATGTGCGAGAAACGGGAGCTTACCGGTATCTGAGCGACACCTTCTTTCCCTTCTTTTTATTCTGCTTCTTTTTTGCAACTTTTTTCGCCTTGTTCATAGGTTTTCATAGTAGCATCAATTCCCGCCCCCGAAAAGCTCTTTCTTGGTTTGTCTCTGATTTTTCCGCGCGGCGGGCTGAGGCTTTATCTCAAAAATTGCATATGTCGCACGCGCCGCAATTGTCCTTTGGATATCCCTCCCCGAAATACGCGAGAATGGTTTTTCTCCGGCAGTCCGACGAAGTGCAGAAATCGACCATTTTCTCAAGCTGATATTGCGCCACCGCGGCACGGTCCTGGTTTTTCATCTGATTGATGAAGAACTCATGCTTCATCTTGTCTCCATAGTTAAAGAAAAGAACGCAATCCGACGGTTTCCCGTCGCGCCCCGCGCGCCCCGTTTCCTGATAATATCCCTCCAGATTCTTGGGCATGTCGTAATGAATGACGAACCTGATGTCCCGCTTGTCAATCCCCATTCCGAATGCGATGGTGGCCACGATCACCCGGGCGCCTCCCTTCTGGAAACTCTCCTGGTTTTCCGTGCGCTCTTTCTGGGAAAGTCCCGCGTGATACGGAACCGCGTCGATCCCGTCGCTCAAAAGATCGGCCGCCATCTTCTCGGTCGAATTCCTGCTGTGGCAATAAATGATCCCCGCGGATTTCGGATGATCCTCGAGATAGCTCAGGATGTGGTAATAGGAGTTCTGCTTCGGCAAGACCGTATAGTTCAGATTTTTCCTGTCGAAGCTTCCCATATGCTCCGCATAATCCAAAAAACGAAGTTGTTTTTTGATGTCTTCTTTCACTTTCTTTGTCGCGGTCGCGGTGAGCGCGATAAAAGGGATGCCAGGAAATTCCCTCCTGAGTTCTCCGAGTTTCCTGTATTCGGGACGGAAGTCGTGCCCCCATTCGGATATGCAGTGCGCTTCGTCGATCGCGACGAAGGACACGGGAACATCCGAAAGAAAATCGAGAAATCCGTCTTTCATGATGCGTTCCGGAGCGACATACAGAAGTTTCACTTTTCCGTCGAGCACTTTCTGCTTCACTTCGCGCGATTCCCTGATCCCTTGGCTGCTGTTCAAGTATGCCGCGGATATCCCTTTCCGTTCGAGCGCCGAAACCTGATCTCTCATAAGCGCGATGAGCGGAGAGATAACAATGGCGGTTCCGGGAAATTCGAGCGCGGGGAGCTGATAACAGAGGGATTTCCCCGCCCCCGTCGGAAGTACTACGAGTACGTCTTTTTTCTGAAGCACATCGGCGATGATATCCTCCTGAAACGGGAGAAATCCGTCGAATCCGAAGTGTTTTTTGAGTATTCTGTGCATGATATTAAAGATACCCTTCGTCTTTCAAAATCGCATGCACATCCTTCGAGCTTTTCGCCTCCATAAGCTTCATGCGCAATTCTTTCGCGCCGTCGAATCCGCTCACGTACGCCTTGAAATGTTTTTTCATAATGTCAAAGTTCTTTTTCGAGGACGGACGGTCGAGATTGGAATTTCCGAACCACTTCTCAAAAAGAACCGTGTGTTCGAGAAGGGCGCTAAGCTTCTTTTTGGGAGCCGGGACGCGCGCCGAACGGGAAAAAAACCACGGATTTCCGAAAATCCCCCGTCCGATCATAACGCCGTCCGCACCCGTCTCGAAAGCTTTTTCTTCCGCCTCTTCGAGCGACGCAACGTCTCCGTTGCCGATAATGAAAGGCTTTGAACGCGTTCCACCCTGCCTGCCGGCAGGCAGGGAAAAATATCCGTCGCGGAGCGCGACGGCATCCGTAATCCGATCCCATCGGGCGGGAACTTTCGACATTTCCTTACGCGTCCGCGCATGGATCGAAATCGCTGCGGGCTCAACCTCGAAAAGATACGGAAGCCACTCCTCCATCGTATCCCTGTTGAATCCGAGGCGCGTCTTCACCGAAACCGGCAATCGTCCCGCCCCGCGCTTCGTTTCCAAAACAATTTTCTGCGCGAGTTTCGGAGCGGTGATAAGGGCGCATCCCGCGCCCTGCCGTTCCACGGCCCGGTCGGGACACCCCATGTTAATATCGATGCCGTCGAATCCGAGCTCCTTCACGAGAATTGCGGTGCGGTAAAAATGCTCCGGGTTCG
>DYGP01000089.1 GCA_020724685.1 Candidatus Paceibacter sp. | reverse complement strand
ACCGGACACGACCGTGAAGCTTCTCATCTCACGGGAAGAATGGAACGAACCGAGGGAGATTCCGATCGTCCGGGCAATCATCACCGTTCCGGCCATCGAATGGGAAATGAAGCCGGGGGACATCGCGTATCTCAAACTCAACAATTTCAACTCGAATATTCCTCCGCTGTTTTATCAGAGCGCGTTCGAGATCATTCTCAAAAGACCGAACGGGATCGTATTCGATCTGAGGAACAATCCCGGGGGATTTCTCGATGTTTCGATAGACCTCGCCGGATGGTTCCTTGACCGCGGAGATCTCGTTGTGCGCGAAAGATACGGCAACGAAAAAGACGAAGATGCGTTTTTTGCCAACGGAAACGGGGCGCTTGCGCACATTCCGACCGTCATTCTTGTCAACGGAGGATCGGCGTCGGCATCGGAAATCCTTGCGGGAGCGCTTCGGGACAACAGAGATATCGCGCTGATCGGCGAGAAAACCTTCGGAAAGGGGACGGTGCAGGAAGTGCACGGAATGAGAAACGGATCGTCAATCAAGATATCCATCGCGGAATGGCTCACTCCGAACGGCACCTCGATCAATGAGAAGGGTATTGAACCCGACTATGCGGTGGAAATGACGGAAGAGGACGTGAAAAACAAAAAAGATCCGCAACTCGACAAAGCGATTGAGGTTCTGAAAAAACAGATCAATCTTAATTTCTAAGTAAAACATGTAACCTGTAACAGGTAACTCATAACAGGAGATAGAGGTCAATGGTTGTTGGTTATTAGTTGAATATGAAAGTTATATTCCAAAAAGATGTCCGGGGGATGGGAAGGAAAAACGAGGTGAAGGAAGTATCGGACGGATACGCAAGAAATTTCCTCATCCCGAGGGGTTTTGCGAAGCAGGCCGTTGGAACGGCGCTGAAAATTCACGAACAAAAACAGCACGATGTCGCGGAGAAAAAAGCGCACGCGAAGGAGCGCGCCGAAAGAACCGCAAAAGACATCGGGGGAAAGACCTTTTCTTTTTCGCTGAGGGCGGGAGAGAAAGGGGAGCTCTTCGGATCGGTGAGCGCGAGGGATATCGAGGAAACGTTGGGAAAAGAAGGGTATGCCGTTCAGGCGATTCTCGAGAAAAACATCAAAGACACCGGGGTTCATGATGTTTCGGTTGATTGCGGAGGGGGAGTATCCACGAAAATAAAGATTGAGGTGAAATCCCTATAGATTATCGCCGCATTTCTCGATAATGATGGGGATCCGGTTCTCGGAACGCCCCACAAAATATCCCGAAAAGAAAAAG
>DYGP01000024.1:5918-9081 GCA_020724685.1 Candidatus Paceibacter sp. | reverse complement strand
CGCCGGAATCGAACGGGTGGTTTTGTGCGGACTGACGCCGAAGCCCATTGACCTCTTCAAGAGAGTCAGGGACGACTTCGCGAAAACCGCACTCGGCGCCGAAAAAAGCGTTGCATGGGAATATGAGCAAACCGCCGCTGACGCCGTCCGCCGGCTGAAGGAGGAGGGATGGCGCATTGTTGCGCTTGAGCAGACGGAAAAATCGAAGAACGTTTTTGAAAGTGACGCAACGGACAAAAAGAAGATCGCGCTCGTGGTCGGGAACGAAGTTGAGGGCGTTTCCGCCGGCATATTGGAAGAAGCGGACGAGATCGTGGAGATACCCATGCGCGGAGCGAAGGAGTCGCTGAACGTTTCCGTCGCGTTCGGCATTGCGGCATATGCGTTGACGAACAACTAACAACGGATGGCGCATAACAAAAAATGAACAAGAAGATTATCATATGGTCCGTTTTCATAAGCATCCTCTTGGGTGCGGCCTGTGTCGCGGCGTTCATAAGAAATTCGCAACCCGCTGAGACGTTTCATGGGGAATCGGGACGTCCGTTCGTGACGGCAGGAGAAAAAAACATTTTTGTCGATATCGCGCTTTCGGAAGAGGAATGGGCGCGCGGACTTTCGGGGCGTCTTTCCATGGGGGAGGATGAGGGAATGATCTTTCTCTCCCGCGAAAAACGCTTTCCCGCGTTTTGGATGAAGGACATGATTTTTCCGATCGACATAATATGGATTTCCGACGGGAAAATAGTCGGAATCGAGAGAAACGTCTCTCCGCGTCCGGGCGTCCCGGAGAGGGATCTTGATCTGTATATTCCTCCCGAATCAGTCGATGCGGTGCTCGAAATCAATGCGGGAAAAGCGGCGGAATGGGGGGTAAAAATCGGGGATTCCGTTGGTTTTGGGTTCTGAATTTCGATTAAAATCCGAATAATTCAAGTAAAGAATTTAGGAATTTGTATATTCATTCAAAATTTCTGTTGACAATCTTTTGGTATATAATGGAGACATGACGAAAATAGCAATCAACGGATTCGGAAGGATCGGAAGACTCCTTTTTAAGGAATTGTTTACGAAGGAGAGCATCGAGATTGTCGCGATCAACGATCTCGGTGACGCCGAGAATCTCGCATATCTTCTCCGTTACGACACCGTGTACGGAACGGCAAAGGGGAAGTTCGAGGCAGACGTGCGCGTCAAAGATGAAAAAAAATATTTTTTCACGGAGAACAAAAAAATCCCTTTCTTTCAGGAGAAGGATCCCATGAAACTTCCGTGGAAGGATCTCGGGGTGGACATCGTTGTCGAGGCGACCGGAGCCTTCGAATCGTTCGAAAAGGCGAAAATCCATTGCGATGCGGGGGCGAAACGCGTCGTTATCACGGCCCCGGCGAAAGACGGAGACGGCTCGGCGGGAAAGACAATTCTCGTCGGAATCAACGAGGACGATTTGAAAGGGTGCTCCATGAGTTCGAACGGATCGTGCACGACGAACGCCGCATCGCCCGCGATTCAGGTGCTTCACGAATCATTCGGCGTCGAGAAGGCGATTCTCTCGACGGTGCACGCCTACACCGCAACGCAATCGATTGTTGACGGTCCGACGAAAGGAAAGGACTTTAGGCGCGGAAGGGCCGCGGCGCAAAACATCATTCCCTCCACCACCGGAGCGGCGATTGCGGTGACCCGGGTCATTCCCGAACTCGGCGGGAAATTCGACGGGATCGCGATGCGCGTTCCCGTTCCCGCGGGATCCGTCGCGGACGTCACGTGCGTCCTGAAACGCGACGTGACCGTCGAAGAGGTGAACGATGTGTTCCGCAAGGCCGCGGAATCGGAACGCTGGAATGGGATCATGAAAACAACGGAAAACCAGATTGTTTCTTCGGACATTCTCGGCGAGCCGTATGGAGCGATTATCGACCTTTCGTTCACGAAGGTGGTCGGAGGGAATCTCGTGAAAATACTTTCGTGGTACGACAACGAAGCGGGCTACGTCGCAACGCTCGCGCGCCACGTCATGAGCGCCGCCCGGTATCTATGATGCGCATGAAGAAGGGGCAGATGATATTCATCGGAATCGTTTCGTTCCTTTTTTTCTGCGTTTTCCTTTTTTATACGCGCCTCGAGATGCAGCGCATCATCGCCCTTTGCGTAAAAAGCGCGATTGAGGTGAGCCGTACGTCGGATCATTATCTGAATCTCATGCGCCGTTCCGCGATGGATGTCAGGGAGGAAAACGGCACGCTCATATACGAACCTCGCGGCGGGGATCAATAAAATAAAAGAAAAGGCGATGAGGCAATAATCAAAGATAATCGTCGGCAATCGGCGACGATCAGCGGCAATTTTCATGACAAGCGCTTTATTCGGAAAAAAGGGCACGAAACCCAGGGAATCGAAAAAGGCCTTTACGGCGGTTTTTTTGTCGGGAATCATCGTTGCGCTTGCCGTTTTTTCGGCGTGGCTTTGGCTTGAAAACAAGGAGCTGAGGAACATGAAACAGGCGCGTCCGATCGTTTATTCGCATGTCGCGAGGGAACGCTCGTTCCTCGACGGAAACATTTCAACGGGAGGGGGAGAGATTGAAGCATTTCAGGCGGAAAAAGAAAAACTCATCGCGTCGGGATCGGGTTTTATCGAAGTGAACCTGAAAGACATGAAGATATCGCTCTATGAAAAAGGGGAGGTGAAAGAGGAGTATCCCGTGAAGGCAAAGGGAAAAGAGGGGAGCTGGTGGGAAACGACGACCGGGATCTATTCGGTCGGGGCGAAAACGGTAAATCATTTTTCCTCAATCAGCAGGGTCTGGATGCCGTACGGAATACAATTCTACGGTAATTTTTTCATTCACGGGTGGCCTTACGATTCCAACGGAACGCCGCTTCAGTCGACGTCGTCGGGCGGATGCATCCGTCTCGGGACGGCGGACGCCGAAAAAGTGTTCGCATTCGCGGACCGTGGAATGCCTGTTCTTGTCTTTGACGAAAAACCGAAGCGCGCGCTGTATGAGGCGCTTCGTCCGAAAGGGGGAATCGCGGCGATGCCCGAGGTGAGCGCGGACGCGGCAATCGTCGCGGATCTTGATACGGGAGAGATTCTGCTTGGAAAAGACATCGATCGCACGCTTCCCATCGGGGCGCTTACGAAAAGCATGACGGCGCTT
>DYGP01000024.1:2062-5908 GCA_020724685.1 Candidatus Paceibacter sp. | reverse complement strand
ATCTCGAACGGGTCATTACGGCGCAGTCCTTCATGCTTGCGCGTAAGGAGAGCGACAATCTGCTCTCCCCGGGAGAGCAATACAGGGGATTCGATCTCCTGTATCCGCTTCTTATGCAATCTTCGAACGATGCGGCGCTCGTTATGGGCGGATTTCTCGGCGAATCCGGGACGGTGTCCCAGATGAACGGAAAGGCGAAGGCGCTCGGGATGTCGAACACCGTTTTTGCGGACCTGACGGGAGAGTCCGGGAAGAATATTTCAACGCTCCGTGATCTTTCGCGTCTTGCGCAATACATTCTCGATAAGCGAAGCTTCATTTTCGGAGTGAGCATCGGGACGAAATATCCGGAACAGGAAAATACCGCCTTCAAGTCGATTGCGAATTATAACCCCTTTGTCGAGGATAGCCGGCTTTTAGGAGTGATCGGCGGAAGAACCGACGCCGTCGGGTTCACCGTGCTTACCGTGTGGCGTTTCGCAAAGGAGGGAAGTTCCGCGCCAAGAAACGTGCTTATAGGGATTCTCGGATCGAAAAACGCGAATGGCGACATTATGGCGATCCGTTCGTGGTTCGAGAGGGAATTTGGGGTATAATGGGAACATGACCATATATATCGGCGCGGATCACAGGGGATACAAGCTTAAAGAAGCGGTAAAGAGCTTTTTGAAAAACCGCGGATATCAGGTATGGGATGTCGGAAACGATCGATATGACGAACAGGATGACTACCCCGATTTTGCGATGACGCTCGCGCGGAAAGTTTCGCGCGATTACGAAAACAGCAAGGGGATTCTCGTGTGCGGAAGCGGAGCGGGAATGGAAATCGTCGCGAATAAGTTTAAGAGGATCCGCGCGGCGAGCGTCATGAGTCCGGATCAGGCATTCGACGTAAGGAATGACGATGATGTGAATGTCCTTATCGTCCCGGCTGATTATCTCACCACCGATAACGTAAGGAAAATACTCATCACATGGCTTGAAACGCCGTTTTCCCGGGAAGAGCGTTTCCGCCGCCGAATCGAAAAGGTGCACAGAATTGAAGAGCAGTTCACCCGTTCGTTTGAAGAAGTCGAAGGAGAAACGGAAGATGATTCATGATAGCCATTCCTTCGATCAACTGTACGGACAGGGAATGCGCGCGCGGAAAAATCGCCGCCGCGCGGTCGGTCGGAACGCCATGGGTTCACGTTGACGTTGCCGACGGAGTTTTTGCGCCGGTCGTCCTTTTCGGGGACGCCCGGAGTTTTTTTGATATCGTCCGGGAAGGAGGTTTTTCCGGACACGTCGAAGTTCATCTCATGGTCGAGTATCCCGAACTTCGCGTCCGCGAATGGCTTGCCGCGGGAGCAAAAAGGATTATCGTGCACGTCGAGGCGGTTGGAGACGTCGATACGCTCAAAAAACTCCAATTTCTCTGCGGGGAACGCGACGTCGAGCTCGGTTGCGCGGTGAAGAAAGAGACGCCGAACGAAGCGCTGAAGCCGTTTCTCGGGAACGCCGATTTCTGGACGGTTCTTGCCGTTCCCGCGGGATTTTCCGGAGGAGTCTTCGACGAAGCGCGGGCACTCGAAAAACTGGCGTTCCTGAAAGAAAGCGCACCCGGATGCGTCGTGGAAATTGACGGGGGGATGAACGAGAAAACGGGGATGCTCGCGAAAGAACGGGGAGCGGACATCATCGTCTCCGGATCGTTCATATTCGGAAGCGCCGATCCGAAAGGTTCATATCAAAAACTTCTCGGCATATGAAAAAAAAGAAACAAAAAAAGAATCCCAAATTCATTTTCATTGTGGGAGGAATCGTTTCGGGCATCGGAAAGGGGATAACCGTTGCAGGCATCGGGACGCTCCTCAAATCGCGGGGAATAAACATCTTTCCCGTGAAGATCGATCCGTATCTCAACAGGGATGCGGGCACGATGAATCCGTTTCAGCACGGCGAAGTGTTCGTGCTCGATGACGGCACGGAGACCGATCTCGATCTCGGGCATTACGAACGCTTCATCGGAAGGTCGCTCGACCGACATTCCAATTTCACGACGGGGGCCGTGTACGAGACAGTCATGAGGATGGAGCGAAGAGGGGATTTTCTCGGAAAGACGATTCAGATCATTCCCCATGTGACCGACGAGATAAAACGGCGCATCATGAACGCTTCCAGAACGAAAGATACCGACGCGGTGATTGTGGAGATCGGGGGAACGGCGGGCGACATAGAGGCGGAACCGTTTCTCGAAGCGGCACGACAGATACACCGGGAGCAGGGGGCCGAAAACGCAGTGTTCATCGAAGTCGTGAAAATCGATTACGTTTTTCCGTCCGACGAGGAAAAGACGAAACCGATCCAGCAATCGGTGGCGTTGCTCCGGAGCAGGGGCATACAGCCGGAATTTCTCGTCGTGAGGTGCAAGCGTCCGTTTTCCGCGGGAAACAAGGAGAAGATATCCCTTTTCACGAGCGTTCCGAAACAAAACATCGTCGAAGCGATCGACGTGCGGACGATATATGAAGTTCCCGTAAATTTCAGAAAATCCGGATTCGACGACCTTCTTATCGAGAGGCTCAATCTTCCGAAAAGAAGAAAAGACATGAATTCGTGGAGGAATCTGCTGGGACGCATGAAGAGGACGAAAAAGCGGATTTCCATCGGCATTGTGGGAAAATACGTCGATCATGCCGATGCGTACATATCCGTTGAAGAGGCTCTGAAGCACGCCGGATTTCACGCGGGGACGAACGTGGATGTCGTGTATGTCGACGCGGAATCGGAAACCATAAAAAAAGAACTTGCCGAACTTGACGGAATCCTCGTTCCCGGAGGATTCGGAAGGCGGGGAATCGAAGGGAAGATCGAATCCGTGAAGTTCGCCCGGGAGAAGAAAACGCCGTTTCTCGGTCTCTGTCTCGGTCTCCAGATCGCGGTTATTGAATTCTCGCGGAACGTCGCCCGTCTCAAAAAAGCGAACAGCACCGAATTTGACGAGAAGACGCCGCATCCGGTCATTGATATCCTTCCCGACCAGAAGGGGGTGCGGGATCTCGGAGGAACGATGCGTCTCGGGGCCGCCGGGATTGCGCTCAAAAAAAACACGAGAGTCCGCGAACTCTATCGCGCGTCCGTCGCGCATGAGCGCCACAGACATCGGTTCGAGGTGAATCCGAAATATCACGAACGCCTTGAAAGGAAGGGGATGGTGTTTTCAGGATTTTCGACGAAGGACAAGAGACTCGTTGATTTCATCGAACTTCGCGACCATCCGTTCTTTATCGCCACGCAGGCGCATCCGGAGTTCAAATCGCGTTTTTTGGAGCCTCACCCTCTTTTTCTCGGGTTCGTGAAGGCGTCCATGAAGCTAAAAAAATGAAATTATAGTACAATTGACGCGTATGGCCCATTTTCACGAAGACGAACTGAAATACCTTGAGAAACTCGCTGTGAAGATCCGGGAAAAGACGATTGAAACGCTTTTGGAAGCGGGATCGGGACATTCCGCGGGACCGCTCGGAATGGCTGATATTTTTACGGCCCTTTATTTTCACATTCTGAATCATGATCCGAAAAAGCCGAAATGGCCCGATCGCGACCGGATCGTGCTCTCGAACGGGCATATTTGTCCCGTGCAATATGTCGCGCTCGCGTATGCCGGGTATTTTCCCCTCGAGGAACTCGACACCCTCCGCAAGATAGATTCCCGCCTCCAGGGACATCCCCACCGCGGATCGCTTCCGGGAATTGAGACGACGTCGGGACCTCTCGGTTCGGGACTTTCGCAGGCAATCGGCATCGCAATCGCCGGAGAGATGGAAAAGAAAAAATATTGGACGTATTGTCTCGCTTCGGACG
>DYGP01000024.1:0-2051 GCA_020724685.1 Candidatus Paceibacter sp. | reverse complement strand
CAGGAAGGGAACTTCTGGGAGGCGGTGATGTTCGCCGGAAAAAAGAAATTCATCAATCTCATCCTCATTGTTGACAGAAACAACATACAAATAGACGGGTACACGGAGAAAGTGATGCCGCTCGAGCCGCTTCGCGCGAAATATGAGGCGTTCAATTGGCACGTGCTCGAGATTGACGGCCACAACATCGAAGATTTCGTGGATGCGGTGAGTGAAGCGAAGGCAATCTATGAAAAACCGACGGTTATCATCGCGCACACGATTCCCGGGAAAGGAGTGAGCTTCATGGAGCGCGATTATCTGTGGCACGGAAAACCGCCGACGAAAGAAGAGGCGGAACAGGCGATCAAAGAATTGCGTACGCTGGATCGCAAGATTATATCAGAGCATGAGTAAAACAGCAGAAAGTATCCAGTATAAAGCATCAAGTATAAATACGAATCCAAGCTATGTTGAATAAGAATTTAAATCAAAAAATTTTTGATTCCGACGCGGAACGGATTCCGACGCGGAACGGATACGGGGAGGGTCTTGTGAAGGCGGGGGAAGAAAATAAAAGCGTAGTGGTGCTGTGCGCCGACCTCACGGAATCGACGCGTTCGGAAGCGTTCGCAAAGAAATTTCCGGAGCGGTTCATTCAGACCGGAGTCGCCGAACAGAATCTCGCGACGATTGCGGCGGGACTCGGCATCAGCGGGAAGATTCCTTTTATTTCATCTTATGCGACGTTTTCGCCGGGGAGGAATTACGAGCAGATTCGTACTACGATTGCGTACAATGATTCGAATGTGAAGATTGCGGGGGCGCATGCGGGGATCTCCGTCGGCCCCGACGGAGCAACGCATCAGGCGACCGAAGATATTGCGATTATGCGCGTGATGCCGAATATGAGAGTGATTGTGCCGTGCGATGCGCTAGAGACAAGAAAAGCGACCGTTGCCGCGGCGAAAACGTGGGGTCCCGTGTATCTCCGTTTTGGCCGCGAAAAAAGTCCCGTAATGACGACGGAGGAAACGCCGTTTGTCGTCGGTAAAGCGGAGGTTATGTGGACGCCGGGAGGATCGAAGAAAAAGGCGGATGTCGCCATCATCGGATGCGGAATCCTGCTCTACAATGCTCTTATCGCGGCAAAAGAACTGGAGAAAGAAAAGATATATGTATCGGTGACAAACAGCCATACCGTGAAACCTCTTGATGGGAAAAAGATTCTTGATGTCGCGGAAAAGGCGGGAGCGGTGGTGACGGTGGAGGAACATCAGATTGCGGGAGGACTCGGAAGCGCGGTTGCGGAACTTCTCGCAAGAGAACTTCCTCTGCCGATGGAATTCGTGGGAATGCGGGATACGTTCGGAGAATCGGGAAAACCAGAGGAACTCATTGAGAAGTATGGTATGGGGGTGGAGAGCATAAAGGAAGCAGTGAAACGGGCAATGAAGAGGAAGACGAGCTTGTAAAGTTAAAAGTCTATAAAGCGGAAAGTATTAGGCGGAGAAGTTTCAGATTCCGGATAACTTTTATGGGTATGTTTTTGACTTTTGAGATTTGAGATTTACATTTAGGGTATGGGAACGCTTTATGTCGTCGCGACGCCGATAGGGAACATGAAGGATATCACGCTCCGTGCGCTTGAGACGTTGAGGAGTGTGGATTTGATTCTTGCCGAAGACACGCGCGTCACAAAAAAGATACTGTTGCGCTATGACATTCAAAAACCGACATGGCGCGCCGACGCACGGACGGAGCAGGCGATAGGAGAAAAGGTGGTGAAGGAACTGGGATCTAGAAAAAACATTGCATCTGTCTCTGATGCCGGCACTCCGAATGTTTCAGACCCAGGTGCGGCGCTTGTTGCGTATATACGCGAGAATTCCCCGGAAATTCGGATAGAGCCGGTCCCGGGAGTTTCTGCCGTGACGACACTTCTTTCCGTGACAGGGGACTTGGGAGATGCTTTTGCATTTTTCGGATATCCGCCGCATAAAAAAGGGCGGAATGCGTTTTTTGAAAAACTGGCAAAGTCGGATGTCCCCGTTGTCTTTTATGAGTCGCCG
>DYGP01000023.1 GCA_020724685.1 Candidatus Paceibacter sp. | reverse complement strand
TACAGCATACCGGCCGATGCCGCAAAGAAGCTCATTCAGGAGGAGGAATCTTCCATTATCAGAAGCGCGCAAGAGAAGGCGATTATCGAGGGCAAGGCGAAGGGGTCAGAATCGTCCGCTTCCGATGCGAACCTCGAACCGCTTATATAAAATCGGATTTTATTCCCGCAGTAGTCTCGAATCGTGAAAAGGTGCGGGGAAAGCCCGGTAGTGAAAATTCGATTGGTCGCAATGCAACAGATAGAGAACGAGGGAAATATATAACGCTTTTTGAAAGATAACCCGGTCGAGGATGTAGAAATTTTGATATTTTATTATCGAATTTCTACTACCGGGAAAGGTCGAAAAATAAAAAAATTTTTAATGGTATTCATCTATACCACGTGCCGCGACGAGAGCGAATCCCGCACGCTCGCCGGAAAGATCGTCGAGGGAAAACTCGCTTCCTGCGTGAACATATGGAGGATCGGTTCCATATACAAATGGGAAGGGGAACTCAGGGAAGAAAAAGAAGTCGCGATGCTCATCAAGACCATTGAGGCGAAAGTCCAGGAGATAGAGGATTTCATATTGGAAAATCACGCCTATAGAACCCCATTTGTCGGCGTGGTTGACGTCAGGCGTCTCAATCGCGGATATAAGGAATGGATGTCGGAAACGGTGCATTAGATTCTTGAAAAAATCCGATTTTCGTGATATAATAAAAAGAACATGTATATTCCATGGTCGGGAATAATAATTTTCGGAATCCTGTTTGTCACCCTCTGTGTCGCGTCCGTTTGTCTCGGGTGCCGCGCCCATCAATTTCGGGACATCGTGAGGAAGCTTGAGGGAAAGCGGGACGGAAACGGCGTTGATGACAGCGATCTCGGCGACGCGGCGGGAATGAGCTGACGCCCGTGCGGGGTTTTCGGGTACATATCCTTCAGGAGGAGGGGAAATCTGCGCTCTTTTTCAGACCGACACGTCGGTTTTTTTGTTTAAAAACGACTGATATAATGAAAGAAAGCGAGAATCCGAGGCAAAAAGTGTGTAAAGCGCATGGAAAGAAATAATTTTAAATTTCCAATTCTGAATTTTAAAATTAAAACATTTAAAATTGAATCCCGCCTGCGGAACGGGCAGGTAAAATTTAGAACTTAAAATTTTTAATCATATCTTCCGAAACTAAAACACGTCAGAGTCCCGATGCTTCGATCGGGATCGGAGTTGTATCAAATATACATGAATAAAGAAGAAAGAAACTGCCAAAATTGCCACCAAGAGTTTGTGATAGAGCCGGAAGATTTTGATTTCTACACAAAGATCGACGTTCCTCCCCCGACCTTTTGTCCGGAATGCCGAGAGATACGCCGCATCGCGTTCCGGAATGAGCGGGCGCTCTATAGGCGGAAGTGCGATTTGTGCGGGGAAACGGTGGTGTCGCGCGTTTCGCCGGACAAACCGTATCCGATGTATTGCAAGGAGTGCTGGTGGTCGGATCGTTGGGATCCGCTTTCGTATGCGGCGGAATATGATTTTTCCCGCCCCTTCTTCGAGCAGTTTTCCGGTCTTCTCAATAAGGTTCCTCATATTTCCATATTCAATTCGAATACGGTAAACAGCGATTGGGTAAATCAGGAGACGGATGATAAAAATTGTTATCTGAACGTCGGCGGACATTACAATGAAGATTCGGCATACAACACGTACGAGTTGTATGGAAAAAATTCACTCGATAATTTCTGGTTTCTCAACAGCGAGTTCGGATACGAGAATATTTCATGCAAAAGGTGCTACCGCGTCGTGGGATCAAGGGACTGTTTCGATTGTCAGGATACGTATTTTTCCCACGACTGTCGCAACTGTTCGAATGTCTTCGGATGCGCGGGACTGAGGAACAAGAAATACTGCGTTTTCAACGAACAGCGCACGAAAGAGGAATATGAGATTTTCATGAGGGAAAACCCCATATGTTCGAGAATCTCTTATGATGTGCAGGAGAAAAAAGCTCATGAGGTATGGCGCACGGTCCCTCGGAGATTCGCCGCCATCAATAAATCAGTCGAGGTCTCCGGCGACAACATCGACGAGTCAAAAAACGCTCACCATTGTTTCGCGGCGGAAAAGGTTGAAAACGCGAAATACGTGTATATCGGCGGATGGATAAGGGACAGTTACGACCTCACCTCTCATGGGGCCGCGGAACTCGTGTACGAATGTTCAAGCGGAGGAGGGGAATATGACGCGAAGTTCGTGACATATTGCATGAGCGGAGATCCCCTGCGCCAGATGCACTCTTCACATCTCACGTATTGTTTCGGACTCATCACAAGCGACTACTGTTTCGGGTGCGTCGGTTTGCGGAACAAAAAGTACTGTATTCTGAACAAGCAGTACACGAAGGAAGAGTACGAAGCGCTTGTTCCGAAAATCATCGCGCACATGAACGAAATGCCGTATGCCGGAAAGAACGGGCGGACGTACCGGTACGGGGAGTTTTTCCCCATAGAGCTGTCTCCGTTCGCATATAACGAAACGATTGCAAACGGACTTTTCCCGCTCTCACGCGAAGAGGCGGAAGAACGCGGATACCGTTTTGCGGAAGAGGAAGAAAAGGCACATGCGGTTACGAAACGGAGCTCCGAGCTTCCTGATCACATCAAAGACGCCGGCGACGACATGCTTCGGGAAACCATCGGATGCGCGACGTGCGGAAGAGGATACCGGATCATTCCCATGGAACTCGCGTTTCTCAGGAAAATGAACCTTCCTCTCCCGCGGGAGTGCCCTTTTTGCAGGGTGCGCGCGCAGTTTTCCCGCTGGGGGAAAAACTTGAGAATGATTCCGAGAATATGCGATCGGTGCGGGGAAGAATTCACGACTCATTATTCGGAAGAAGACACTCCGCTTGTCATCTGCAAGGAGTGTTATAGGAAAGAAGTTGTCTAGTTTCTAAGGCCGGAAGTTTATAAGATACGGGCTTGTAATGTTCGTGAAGATGAAAATATTATCCGAGCGAATATCATTTAAGCGATGTTTTAATGCGCCCCACAAGAAATTTTTCTGGGGCGCGCTTTTTTTCCTTTCGGGAATATACACCGCGAGCGTAGGTTTCGGAAGCGTTCTTTTCCCTTTTCTCGTCGCCGGACTTCTTCTTTTCATCCTCTTGTCGTTTTTCTTCAGGAGAAAAGGATTCCTCTTCGCGTCTTTTCTTCCCGTTTTCGTCCTTCTCGGCGCCATGTATTACGGCGTATACGACGTCCGTTCTTCGAGATCGAGCGTTTCGTTCGGCGAACACGTTTCTTTTTCCGGCATCGTATGTTCCGATCCCGTTGAAAAAGAATCTTCGCGAGAGATCCGCGTGTGCCTTTCGTATCCCGCCGAAGGAATCGTGCTTGTAAAGACAAAGCGTTTCCCGGACATCCGTTACGGGGACGAACTCTTCATGACGGGGGCCATCGAGCGCGTTCCGGAGAACGGATACGGGGAATTTCTCAAAAAGGAGAACATCGATGCGTTCTCGGATTATCCGGATATCGAGATCGTTTCGTCCGGGAACGGTTCGCTCGCCAAGCGGATCCTCTTCGGAGCAAAGCACGCGATGCGTTCGGCCGCGGAGCGTACGCTCTCGTACGAGAGCGCATCGTTCCTCGGCGGGATTCTTTTCGGTGATACAGGTACGTTTTCTCCCGGTTTCAAGGACGCGATGCGTTCGAGCGGGACAACCCACATTGTCGCGCTTTCGGGATATAACATAACCGTTCTCGCGACGGCGATCATGTCGGTTTTTTCATTTCTTTTTTCGAAGAGGTGGTCGACGTACGCCGCGTCGGCCGCGATTGCCGGGTTTGTCGTGATGACCGGCGCGTCTCCATCCGTTGTCCGCGCGGGAATCATGGGAATACTTCTCATATTCGGAAGGCGTTTCGGGGAGGGAGGAGACGTGAAAAACGTGCTTTTGTTTTCCGCCCTCGCGATGGCGCTCCACAATCCGCGCATTCTCGCGTTCGATATCGGTTTTCAACTCTCATTCCTCGCGTTTTTCGGAATCGCGTATATTCAGCCCAAAATCGAGGAGGCTTTTTCCATGAAAGAAAAAGGGCTCCTTATGTGGAAAGAAAGCTTTGTCTCCACTGTTTCCGCCCAGATCATGGTCTTTCCGCTCCTTCTTTCCAGATTCGGCGAAGTTTCGCTGATTTCCGTCCCCGCAAACGTTTTCATTCTCGGGTTTATGCCGTTTACGATGGGGATCGGTTTTTTCACTCTTTTTCTTTCGCTTATTTCTCCCGTGTTTTCAATGTTTCCGGGAGGTCTCCTCGAGCTTCTGCTACAATTTGAAATGGGGATCATACGTTTTTTCGCCTCGTTCGGGGAGATGATCTCTTTTTCCGCGGATTTCCTCTTTTCCGCGGGATATTACGTTTTTATCTTTTTACTGATTCATGGAATTTCGAGGGTACATCGTTTCGTTGTTTCGGGCCGTTCCGCGCCGATGGCGTAGGATGCTCGGCGTTTTTATCCTCTTCCTCGCCGTATTCGACGCGTGGGCAATATCCGCTTTTTTCGATCCGGGAAACGGAGGCGCCGCCGAAATCTATTTTCTCGACGTCGGGCAGGGGGACGCGCAGCTCGCCGTTCTTCCGGACGGAGCGCGCGTGCTCATTGACGGCGGTCCCGCGAATGGCATGGCGCTCCGCGAGATTGAGCGCGTTTCGGATATGTTCAAGAGGCGCATCGACATCGTTGTGCTGACCCATCCGGAGGAAGATCATTTTGGCGGACTCATTCAGGTGCTCCGTCGGATCCCCGTCGGGGCGGTGATCACGAACGGTTTTCCGGGGAAGAGCGCAATGTTTCCTGAGTTTGAGCGCGCCGCCGCGGAATCAGGAGCGATCCTTTTCGAAGCGGCATCCGGGGATTCCGTTCGCCAGGGAGATGCGGTGTTCAGGGCGGTTTCTCCTGACGCATCCGATCTCCCGCGCGGAAACGCGCACGAAACGAATGAGAAAAGCGTCGTCTTGATTCTCGACGTCGAAGAAACGCGCCTTCTCTTTTCCGGAGACATAGGAGAGAAAACGGAGCGATCTCTCTCGGGGAAAATCGGCCGCATCGACGTTCTTAAGGTTGCTCACCACGGGTCGAAGTTTTCCTCTTCGGAAGCGTTTCTCGGCTCCCTCCGTCCGAAACTCGCTTTTGTGGGAGTGGGAAAAAATTCATACGGGCATCCTGCGAAAGAAACGCTCGCCCGCCTTTCCTCCGCCGGAGCGGAGATATTCAGAACGGACATTGATCATACGCTTCGGCTCGTCGTATCGGACGGCATCGGGCGGGTCTATTCGCTCGATTAGCGTTTCCCGCCCCCTCGCGATACAATGGAACATATGAGCGGGATTTCATTTCATCTATGGAAAGAACGGACGCTGCGAGTCGTTTTTTCGCTTGTCGCGGTCATTCTTCTCGGGAGCTTTCTTTTCGTCGTGTTTTCCTCCGATTCGATTTCAGCTCCCGTGATACTGAAGTTCGACGGAACGAGGGGAATCACTATGTTCGGCGAGCGCGCGAATGTGTGGGGGATATGGGTGTTCGGATTTTGTATCATCGCACTCAATACGGTTTTGAGCGAGTTCTTCCTTTTCCGCGAGCGCGTTCTCTCATATATTTTTCTCGGAACGAACGTGCTTGTTGGTGTCCTGCTTTTTATCGTTATCGGGGTGATTGTGGCGGTAAATTAGAGTTAAATCAAAAATCAAAACTTAAATCTCAAAATTGAAATTTAAAAATCAAATCTTTCTGCTTAACTGATACATGGAATCTCTTTTATACATACTTATCATCGTACTTGTTGCGGGGTTTGCACTTGTCCTCTGGAAACTTTCACGGGGGAAAGAGGATCCGAAAGGCGACGCACAGTCGCTTGTCCTCCTCCAGAACCAGATCAACGAGCTAAACCGCATCGTCGACGCGCGTATCACCGAATCAACCCGTGTGGTGGAGCGTCAATTCGGGGAGAGTGCGAAGATCATCCGTGATGTGACCGAGAAGCTCACGAAGCTTGATGAGACGAACAAGCAGGTGGTCGGATTTGCGGACCAGCTGAAGAATCTCCAGGACATTCTCAAAAACCCGAAGCAGCGCGGGATTCTTGGTGAATATTTCCTCGAAGAGACTCTCAAGAATGTTCTCCCGCCGAACTCATACGAGATGCAATATAAGTTTTCCGACGGGGAGATCGTGGATGCGGTGGTGAAGGTGAAGGAGAAAATCATTCCCGTTGATGCGAAATTCTCGCTCGAGAACTATGAGCGCATTTTGAATGAGAATGATCCGTCCGCCCGCGAAGTGCTCGAGAAACAGTTTAAGATTGATCTCAAGAACCGAATAGACGAGACGTCAAAATATGTCCGTCCGGACGAGGACACGACCGATTTCGCGTTCATGTTCATTCCCTCGGAGGCCATCTATTACGACCTCCTCGTGAACAAGGTGGGGGCGGTGAAGGTAAACACGCGCGACATGATTGAATACGCCTTCAAAGAGCGGAAGGTGATCATTGTTTCCCCGACGAACTTCCTCGCATATCTCCAGACGGTCCTGCAGGGACTTCGCGCACTCCAAATTGAGGAATCGGCGAAGGAGATAAAGAAGCGCGTTGAGGATCTCGGAAAGCATCTTGCAAGCTACGAATCGTATATGAAGAAACTCGGAGGGCATCTTGGGACGACGGTGAATATGTATAACAACGCATACAAGGAGTTTGGGAAGATCGACAAGGACGTGTTGCGCATCAGCGGCGAGGCGGCTGGGTTTTCGCCTGAGACAATTGAAGGGCCAAGAGAGGAATGATATTTTTGTATTTGACTTTTTAATATTTATGTGTTATAATGCCATCGTATATTAATAACGGCTGTTTGATGCGTTCGGGAGGGTCCCGAAACGCGATGAATAGCCACAAATACGAGGTAGGTATGGCACGCAGTAAAAAATCCGGCATCGCTCTCATTTCCGCAATGATGTTATTCATCGATTTTTTGTCCAATGTCTTCAAATTGGTGAAAAAACTCGGCGGCAACGAACAGATGGTATATGACTTTTTTTCATCTCCTGAGGGAGCGGAAAAATTTTCAAAATTCATTATTGAAATCAAGAGCGAGATAAAAAAAGCCATTCAACCCCTTTCCGATCTTATCGCTTCTCTCAAATTGGATTGGGTGAATGACAACATTACCGAAAAAAACTTCCCGGTTCTTCCGAAGGACGAGATTCAATCCGAAAAGGAATATAAACTATTCCATTTCGGAAGATCGATATCTTCCGAAGTCGCTATCGTGGAGATGCAAAAAGAAAATTTCCGTCCGGCGACCACAAGGGAGTTGCTTTCGTGGGCGCTTAAGAATTGGGATGGTAAGACGGTTGTCGTTGCGCTGGGTCAAATCTGGCGCGATTCCGGTGCCTATCGCAATGTGTCCGTTCTGTACTTTGGTGATGACGAGCACAGACTGGATCTGCGCTGGTTCGGCAACGTTTGGAATGACCGCTACCGTTTTCTTGGTGTTCGCAAGTAACATTAATTTTGGGACTGGAAATCTTTGATTTCTCAGTCCCTTTGTTTTTAATTTTTGTTATAATACTTTTCGGATAGTAGATTAGTATGCGTGTGGCTACCGTCTGTACATTGAAGGCGGGGTTCTGCGCGGTCGAATTCCGGATTCGCGTTCTGCGGAATAAGAAAGGACACGTTTTTTCTTAGCGTCATTTCGCGATTTCCACAAACACATCGAAAGATACTTGGTGCTCGGCGTTAGGGAATAATAATGATTCCGAATGCGATACAGCGGCAAGGGTCATGTGCAAAGACAATACGCCCGAACCGCAGTGACACGGGAGGCGCCCCGCACTTTTCTGGCGCGATTCCAATGACAACCGCAACGTGTCTGTTTTGAACTTTGATGACGACAAGCGCAAGCTGAATCTGAACTGGTTCGACAACGATTGGAATGACCACTACCATTTTCTTGGCGTTCGAAAGTCTCTTTCCTTGTTTCCTCCGTTTTCCGCGGGGGATTCTTTTTGTGAGAGCTGTTTTATCCACCCTCCAGTCATCCGTCCAATCTCGTCCAGAATCTCGGAAAGCGCGATGTATTTTTTCATATCAATTTGTTTCGTTTCCCACGTGAGTTTGAGAAAAAATTTGAGTGTGTCGAGTTTTATGGCGCTTTTGACGACTGACCAGATCCGTTCGTTTGGTTTCGCATATACAGCGGAATAGAGGCATTCGATTGATTCGACAAACAAGGTGTCGATCTTTTCTCCGAGTGTGTAACGGGACGATTTTGGAATGTGGGGGATAAGTTCACGCCATAGCGCGTATGCCTGGGAAAACTTGCGTATTACAGGCAACTCGTTCCGTCGGGGGGGGGAGAGACCCTATTAGAAGAAAATGTATTCATATGTTTGAGTCTATCATATCGGTTGAGAACATTCTTGCCTCATGGCAGGAATTTTTGCGCGGAAAAAGGAATAAATACGACGTACAAGTATTTTCACTATCCCTTATGGGAAATATATTCGCATTACACAGAGACTTGAAAGAAAAGCGATATATTCACGGTCCGTATCGCGCGTTCAGGGTATCCGACCCGAAATCGCGCGACATACACAAGGCGCTCGTGAGAGATCGACTATTGCATCACGCGATGTACAGAATATTATATCCGTTTTTTGACAAAAAATTTATCTTCGATTCATTTTCCTGCAGAAAAGAAAAGGGAACACATAAGGCGCTCGAAAGATTCGACTGTTTCATACGGAAAGAGAGTAGAAACAACACAAGACAATGCTGGGCGCTGAAGTGCGACATACGGAAGTTCTTCGCAAACATTGACCATATAACACTTCTTTCTATTCTTGAAAAATATATAAAAGATAAAAATGTATTGTGGCTTTGCGGGCAGGTGATTAAAAGTTTTAATTCGAGTGGAGAGGAATATTGTGGTCTTCCACTTGGAAATCTTACATCTCAATTATTTGCAAATGTATATATGAACGAGTTTGATCAATATATAAAACATGAGTTGGGGATAAAATATTACATTCGTTATGCGGACGATTTCGTGATATGTTCCCACGACAGGGGTGTATTAGAAATACTAATCCCAGCAATAAACACCTTTCTCCAAGAGAGATTATATTTATCTATGCATAAGGATAAGGTATTCATAAAAACGATAGGTTCCGGCATTGACTTTCTCGGATGGGTGCATTTTCCCGATCATCGAGTGCTTCGTACCGCCACACGACGCAGAATGGAACGAAAATTGAGTGAATCAGAAAATCAAATGGTTTATAATTCCTATCTTGGACTTTTGCGATGGGGAAATACAAAAAAGATCGCTGTAAAAATAGAACGCTTTAATCCGGATTTTCGGAATGGGAATTTTGATTTCATGAGATAGATAAAGTCGCCATCTCACGGGGTTGACACTTTTTATAAATCCCGTATACTTCTACCTGCGATTGAAAAGACCGTATTTTTACAGTTATATAGCACTCTACATCCAATAGAGTGCACGCAACCTAAAAAGAAATTTTTTAGTTG
>DYGP01000022.1 GCA_020724685.1 Candidatus Paceibacter sp. | reverse complement strand
ACTAGACCACTATGCGACCCCTCCGCAAGACCGTCCGCCCGAAGGCGGACGGTCAGTCGGGTCCTCGTCCCGCCTCACACGGAACGATTATTGAAATCCATTTTTAAGTATATGAGAAAACGGGTGAAAGTTCAATTGCGCGCATGCTGTTCTTTCGGGGCTCCGTGCGATATAATCCGAATCAGTTTTTTACAGAAAAAGAGGTGATTTATGATGTCTTGGATTGCGGCATTGCGCCTGCCCGTCTGTATAATGGGGGTGGTCTTTTCGATTCTCGGGTTCAAGCTTGCGGGCATTGAACAATTTTGGGCGGTACCTGTCGCGATATTTTTCATAGGTATCTCGACAATGCTCCAGAACGACTGGCGTGACAGGTTTCACGACATACGGAAAGGGAAGTTTTTCGCATTCCAGCATGAACGCATGTTCTATCGGGTACTTTCCGTCTCTTGGATGATAACGGGAACATTGGTGTTACATGTGTTCGCGGAAGGTGTCATGATGGGCATCGTGCTCATGACGGCGTCCTTTTGCGGTTTTCTCTATTCCGAACTCCGCCTTGTTCCGCTGGCACCGATCGTGCTCGTGTCTCTTATGTCAGGAATTCCAATACTTCTTCCGGTTGCGGCGGGTATGGGAAACATGCGGATATGGACGCTTTTTTTCGCGACGCTTCTTATAGTGTTCGGAAGGGAGCTCACGAAAGATATCGAGGATATGGGTATCGACAGGGGATACAAGTGGACAATCCCGCTTGCGTTGGGAGGCGAGATAGCGATGCCGCTTTCTGTTCTCATAACAGCTTCGGGTTTCCTGCTTGCGGGAATATGGTTCCATGTCGTCGCATATATATTACCGGTTGCGGCGTTTGGACTGTTGCGATATTCGAAAATGGAAAAAACGGGAAAAATGCGTCTTTCTATCGATATCGCTATGGCGCTTTCAATGGTTGTGATATTCTTTTTCTCATAAAGAGCTCTGGAAACGGGCTCTTTTTTATTTCTCCGGAACCTTCGTCGCCGCGTTTTCACCCTGGAACCACCTATTCTAATGTTCTTGAGAACACCAGAATAGGTGGGGAGGAAACGGGAAGGGGGAAGTGATATGATGAAAATCGTGAAAACAATAACGCTTCAGGATCTCGGATATGACGGATTTTTCGATTCCGCGTACGAATCGGCGCGTGCGGACGGCGTGTTTCCGGCGCGCGTGATTGCCGAACATAAGGAGGTTTATCGGGTGAAAGACGCCGAAGGGGAATATCTCGCAAGAATCACCGGAAAACACAGGTTTTCCGCACGGAAAAGGGAAGATTATCCCGCGGTCGGCGACTGGGTGACAATATCGAAACCGGACGGGGAGAACGCGGTCATTCGCGCCGTTCTTCCGAGGAAAACGCTCCTCCGGAAAAAATACAGCGGGAAGCGGGATATTCAGATCATCGCCGCGAACATAGACGCCGCGTTCGTCGTCGAGTCGCTGGACAGGGATTACAGTCTTAACCGCTTCGAGCGCTATTTCGTCCTCGCGCGCGAAGGAGGAATCGAACCGGTTGCCGTGTTGAACAAAGCCGATCTGCTTTCCGAGGCGGAGCTGGAAAAAGCAATAGAAGAAACGAGAAAGCGGTTCCCCGGAATCGATGTCATTGCTACGAGCATCCTTGCCGAACGGGGGATCGGCGCGCTCGCGGGGCGCATGTCGAAAGGCAAGACGTATTGTTTTCTCGGGTCTTCGGGGGTGGGGAAGTCTTCGATTATAAACAGGTTGTTGGAGGAAAACACCCTTAAAACGGGAGAGGTGGGCGAAGCGACGGGAAGGGGGAAGCACACCACGACCGCCCGGGAGATGTATTTTCTTCCCGCCCGCGAAAACTCCGGAGCGGGGGGAGAAGGCGGGGCGATCGTGATCGACAATCCGGGAACGCGCGAGGTGGGCGTCGCGGATGCGGAGGAGGGATTGGAAAACGTGTTCGGGGAGATAACCCGCCTTTCCGGGGAGTGCAAATATGCCGATTGCACGCACACGCACGAACCGGGATGCGCCGTCACGCGCGCTCTCGGGCAGGGAGAGCTGGACGAAGGAAGGTATCGGAACTACCTCAAACTCAGGAAAGAGAACGAATATTACGAAATGACCGACGTTGAAAAAAGGGAGAAGGACAGAAAATTCGGAAAGTTTGTGAAAAAGATCCTGGACGGAAAGAGAAGCGAAGAATGAGGGAGCAACGCCCGCCCCGCCCCCGCGCTCTTTCGTCTCTTTTGTAGAGTACCTCCACCTATTCTGGTGTTCTCAAGAACATTAGAATAGGTGGGGAGGGGATGGGGGGCGTGGTATAATGAAGCGAAGAAAAAATCTGATAAATCGTTTTTTACAAAGATACCTTTTGTTATGAATTTTTTTCTTACTATTGTGATCATTGGGATTTTATTTTTAATGTGGATTTAAAACATGGATATCAAACTCGGAAAATACAGGCATTTTAAGGGACACGAGTACGAGGTGATTGGGATTGCGAAGCATAGCGAGACCCTAGAGGAACACGTCGTCTATAGGGCGCTCTATGATGACGGAGGACTTTGGATCCGCCCCGCCTCGATGTTCCTTGAGACCGTGGAGAGGGATGGAAAGACCATGCCGAGGTTTGAACTTATAGAAGAAAGTATAAAGTAGAAAGTATTACGTATGCAGAAAGAGATTATAAAGAGTGAATCATTTGAGATAGCGAAGAGTTTTTTAGGGAGTGAGGTTGAGGTGACGATAGACAGGCCGATCGGGTCGAAACACCCGAAACACGGCTTTGTGTATGAGGTGAATTACGGATATGTCGAGGGCGTGAAGGCTCCCGATGGGGAAGATATCGACGTGTATTATCTCGGAAAGAAAGAACCGATACAAAAAAAGAAGGGGATCTGCATCGCAATCGTCCATCGAAAAAACGATGATGACGACAAGCTTATCGTCGTTCCGCCGGGCGTTGATATTTCAGATGAGGAAATTTCAAAATCCGTCGCGTTTCAGGAACGCTGGTTTGATACGAAAATCGTGAGAGAAGAGAAAAGTGAATAAAGTCAAAAGTTTATAAAGCGAATAAAGTTGGAAGAGGTCTGTGCCTACCGGTAGGCGGGCAAAATTAGCCATACGGCGAATTTTGTGCTCTAATACAGGCAGAATCATTAACGTATCCGAAGGAGGAACAGATGAGCGAAAAGCTTGTTCTTTATATCGAGCCTCTGAACGGCGGGACGAACCGACTCGTCGCCGAAACGCTGAAAAACCTTGGAAATATGACGGAAGACGAGTTCTCCGCCCACAAAGACGACAAGAACTCGCCCCATCCGCGGTGGGAATGCCCGTACAGGGTCGTTTCCGCACTCGTGCAGGAAGGAAAGAAGAACACGTCGATAAAATTCAAGATATGGATAAAAGACGGAAGAGGTTTCAAGGACGGCGAATTCATGTTCAGAAAGAAGAAAGTAACGCCGAAGTCGTCTCGAAAGACGATGAGGAAAAGTTATTAGTTTTTAGTTGTTTGTTATTAGTTATTTATAAAAACCCCGCCAAAAGCAATGCGTTTGGGCGGGGGATTTTTTTATATCTTATGTTCGTCTCCGTTTTTCATCCGGTTCAGGTTCGGAATGTGGCGGATGACGATGACGGCAACCACACCGACGGTGAAATAGAAGAGCGGTTCGGATCCGTACTCAAAGAACGCGAGCGCAACCACCGAGAGCGCGGCAATGAGCGAAGCGGCGGACACCATCCTCGAGACAAAGAGGACGATCCCGAATATCCCGAGGCCGATGAGCAGTATTCCGGGATGGATCCCGAACATGACTCCCGCCGATGTCGCTACGGCCTTTCCTCCTCTTTTGTCGAAAAGTTCCGGGGAAAACACGTTTCCGAGCACGACCGCGCCCCCGAGAAAGACGGAAAGCATGTCGGGCGAGCGTTCTCCGAACTCCGGAAGAAGATATCCGAATGCGTCAGGCGCGACGACTCCATAGACGACCGTCACGACGAGACACGCCTTTGCGGCATCGATGAGAAAGACCAAAATGCCCCATTGCGCGCCGAACGTGCGCCAGATGTTCGTGGCGCCGGCGTTTCCGCTCCCTTCTTTTTTGATATCCACTCCTTTTGCCTGGGAAACGATCAGTCCGAAGGGAAATCCGACGAAAAACGCGATGACAAGAGCGATGATGAGCGACAACATGAGAACCTCCGTTCTTATATGAAAAAACTGACCACACTATACTAAATAAAAGGGGGAAGTCCATAAAGCGCATAAAGAGGAAAGGGAATAAAAGAGAAAGTGCGGAAAGCATAAATCTGTTTGAAAATATGCGATTTTCGTGGTATAAAAGAACTCTAACCATCAAATAAATCTCGTACGCAGGAGGTTTTCTTTGCACGTATGGAAAATATGAAAGAAACACATGTGAAAAATCATCGGACGGGCGCGCTTGAATCCGTTTCCGTCCAGGCGACCCGGTGGGTCGGAACCACCGCCTCTCTCGTGGTGCACACGATTCTTTTCGTTGCGGCGTTCGCAATCCCGTACTTCGGAATCCTTTCCATGGACGAAGTGCTCCTCATTCTCACGACCATTGTTTCGCTCGAGGCAATCTATCTCGCTATTTTCATCCAGATGACGGTGAACCGGAACAATCAGAGTCTCGCGGAAGTCGAGAAGGACATCGACGAGATCCAGGAGGACGTTGACGAGATCGGGGAGGATATCGACGAGCTTTCCGAGGATGTCGAGGAGATCTCCGAAGACATTGACGAGATCCAGGAAGATATCGACGAGATCCAGGAAGACGAGGAAGAAGACGATAAACACGACGAGCACGTGAGTGCGGCGCTCGGGAAAATCGAGACGAATCTTCAGCAGATCATCAGGGAAATCGAAACGATAAAATCGAAAAAATAACCATGGGAAAGGAAACGGAACTCGTAAAACAAAAACTTCCGATCGTTGAGTTCATCCGTTCGTATCTCCAACTTTCCCCCGCGGGAAAAAATTTCAAAGCGCTCTGCCCGTTCCATCCGGAGAAGACGCCGTCATTCATCGTTTCCCCGGAACGGGGCACCTGGCACTGTTTCGGATGCGGAGAAGGAGGGGACATCTTCTCCTTCATCATGCGATATGAGAACATCGAGTTTCCCGAAGCGCTCCGGTTCCTCGCGGAGCGGGCGGGAGTCCCGCTAAGAACGCTCAGCCCGACGCAACAGCGCGAATTCGGCGTTCTATACGACATGCACGCCGAAGCGGCGAAGTTTTTCGCGGGACATCTCGAGAAGAATGCCTCCGCAGCGGAATATCTCCGGAAACGGGGGTTGAAAAAAGGGACTATTGAAGAATTTTCAATCGGATTCGCCCCGGGAGGAGACGCGCTTGTCGTGCATCTTCTGAAAAACGGATACGACATCAACGATGTTGCCCGCGCCGGGCTCGCGTTCAAGAACAATCACGGCCTCTTCCGCGACCGATTCGAGAACCGGATCATTTTCCCGCTGTTCAACTCCATGGGGAAGATCGTCGCGTTCACGGGACGCATTCTCGGCCAGGAAACCGACACGACCCCGAAATACGTCAATTCGCCCGAAACTTCCATATTCACAAAATCGAAGGTGCTCTACGGTTTCTCGCACGCGAAGCGCGCCATTGCCGAAACGCACACCGCATTTCTCGTCGAAGGCCAGATGGATTTTCTCATGGCATGGCAGTCCGGCATCGCGAACGCAATCGCCGTTTCCGGGACCGCGCTCACGAAAGAGCATCTTGAAAAGCTCCGGCGGTTCGCGGACACCGTCATTGTGAGTTTTGACAACGATTCAGCGGGGTTCAAGGCGCTCGAACGAGCGATTGAACTTTTCGGATCGTTCGATTTTTTCGTGAAGGCAATCTCGCTCGGAGAATACAAGGATCCCGCGGACGCATGCGAAAAAGACCCGGAATTCCTCAAGAATGCCGTCGCGAAGGCGTCGCCCGCGTTCGGAATGCTCCTTGACCGCTACTTTCCCGAGGATTCTCCGCAAGATGTCCCGCTTGTGAAACGCATTGTGCGCCACCTCCTCGGAAAGGTTGCCCGCATCGGAAGCCCGCTCGAGCGGGAACGGTGGGTGAGAGAGATATCGAAAAAAAGCGGTATTTCCGAACCAAGGATCAATGAAGAGCTTGAGATGGTTGTCGAGGAACTCTCGAAGAAAAAAAGCGGGGAGGAGAACGCGGACAACGCCGGAAGACCAGCGAAAGAAGAGGCTTCCCGGACGCGTATCATAAGCGAACGCCTTTTGCTTCTCGCATTTACCGATCCCGACTTTTCGTCTATATTGAAATCGTCCCATAGAGAGATATTTCCGAAAGAATACGCATCGATACTCGACGAAACGGCTCCGGAAAACGACCGGACCGCGCTTCTCAAAATGAAGGCGTCGTATGAATTTTCGGCGATTCCAAAGGAAAAAGCGAAGGAAGAGTTCGACGAGCTTGTCCGACAGCTTTCGCTCGAATCGCTGAAAAAAAAGCAGGACGATCTGAAGCGGGACATCCGGAAAGCGGAAAACGCGAAGGATGAAAAAAAGATAGCGGAGAGCGTGAAAGCGTTCCATGAAACGTCAAAGGAAATAAATGAGCTCCAAAAAAATGTCAAAAAAACAAACTAAGAAGGCGAAGAAAAAGGCGTCGCCGAAAAAAAAGCCGGTTCGGAAAACGGGCGGACAGAAAAAGGGCGCGAAGGCGGAAAAAAAAGACAAGAAAGCGAAAAAGCCGCCCCTGAAGGAAAGGACGAAAAAGAGCGAAGAACTCGACGAGGAATTTTCGGTGAGACTTAACGAATTGGTCACCCGCGGACGGGTGAGAACGTTCGTCACTGACGCCGAGGTGCTGAACTATTTCCCGGACATCGAGAAAAACCTTTCTTTTCTCGAAACCGTGTATGACCGCCTCGAAAAAGAGGGGATACGCATCCAGACCGCAACGAATATCTTCACAAAAAAGGAATCGGACGAAATATCCGCCGACGAATTGAAAGATGCGACACGCATCGATCAGACGCTTCCCGATGCGGTACAGATGTATCTCAAGGAAATCGGCCGGACGGCGCTTCTCAATTCAAAAGAGGAGAAGGAACTCGCGAAGCGCGTCGAGGAAGGGGATGAGACCGCCCGCAAGAAGCTTATCCAGGCGAACCTCCGTCTCGTGGTCTCCATCGCAAAACGATATGTGAACCGGAGCCCTCACCTTTCCATTCTCGATCTCATACAGGAGGGAAACATCGGGCTTTCCCGCGCCGTGGACAAATTCGACTACAAAAAGGGTTTTAAATTTTCGACGTACGCGACGTGGTGGATACGCCAGGCGATTACCCGCGCGCTTGCCGACTATTCCCGCACCATCCGCATTCCGGTGCATATGGTGGAAACCATCACGAAATATACCCAGGTGAAGCGCCGCCTCATGCAGGAGCTTGGACGCGAAGCGCTCCCCGAGGAGATCGCGACGGAAATGGGCATGCCGGTGGAAAAAATCCACTACATCCAGAAGATATCGCAGGAGGTTATCTCGCTCGAGGCCCCTGTGGGGGACGACGACGAGGACTCCATGCTCTCCGATTTCATCAAGGACGAACAGAGCATGAGCCCCGACCAGCTCGCGAACCACGCGCTTCTGAAAGATTACATCAAGGAAATCCTCGTTGATCTCACGGAGCGGGAACAGAAGATTCTCGCGATGCGGTTCGGACTCGACGACAACATCTCCCACACGCTTGAGGAAGTGGGGAAAGTCTTCGGAGTCACCCGCGAACGCATCAGGCAGATCGAGGCGAAGGCGCTCGACAAAATACGAGCGCATCATAAGATAAAGAAATTGGAAGGATACTGATGAAAAAGCCACCGATTGGTGGCTCTTTAATTTTTAATTCACAATTTCCAATTTTCAAATAATTCCTGCCTACCGACAGGTAGGTCCGATTTTTCAATTTCAAAATCTAGAAAAAAAAAACAAAATCCCATCCATAACATTTTTTGGACGGTCGTCCAGAAAATGTTAGAAAAAAAATTCCCCGCCAACATCTGAAAAGTTATGGCGGGGATTTTAATTTCGATTACGATATTATTTTTCCATAAGGAGATCTAATTTCGAAACGGCATTGAGAAATTCAATAGCGTCTTTTGATTTTCCTAAGAATAGTGCAAGTTTGCCTGCCCGAGCAACATGTTCATCTCGATCTATTGAGACACACGTTTCATTGTCTAAGCCGGGATACGTGATGTTTTTCTTGAGTCGTGCGAGACATATACCGAGTACTTTTTCCTTCTTTTTCCAGTGAAGTACGATTGCTCCCTGAATTCCTTCTGATTTGAGTATTCCTTCGGGATTTAAGAATGCATCCATCGCTTTCTTGAATATTCTACTGTTTCTGCGCAGTCGTGCTCTTCCTCTCTTTAGTTTGTTTGCGAAGTAAAGAAATGCACGAATTCTCAGCTCGATCTGCTCTCCGTCAATGGAAAGCGCAAGGTCGATGACCTTTTTCTTATTCCTCTTGCTTCTGTATTGAAATAGTTTCAGAAGCGGGTCTTTGAAAAGGTCTCTGTTTTTGTAGACGATATCACTATAGCAGTCAGTAAAAGCATCGCTCATGACTGTTCCTCCTCTAGTTTTGTGATTGAACTGACCATATAATACGACAAATAAAAGTTGTAAGTCAACTTTTAAATTTTCAATTTACAATTCTCAATTTCCATTGAATTTCAATTTCTAAAACCTTTGAAAAAGGTTAAGACATCCTATAAAATGTACATATTCAGCGCCCGCCCAAAATGATTATTGAGTCGGGTATGTATATATGAAAACGACTAAAGACATCAGGAAGCTGTACCTGAGATTCTTCGAATCGAAGGGTCATACGGTTATCCCTTCCGCATCGCTTATTCCTGAGAACGATTCGACAGTGCTTTTCACGACTGCGGGCATGCATCCGCTCGTGCCGTTCCTTTTGGGCGAAAAACACCCAGGAGGAAACAGGCTTACGTCCTGCCAGAAGTGCATTCGCACGGGGGATATCGACGAGGTAGGGGACGCAACACATCTTACCTTCTTTGAAATGCTTGGAAACTGGTCGCTTGGGGACTCCGCCGCCCCGGACGGGGTCGGAGCAGGTTATTTCAAGAAAGAAGCGATAGCAATGAGCTGGGAATTTCTCACCTCATCGGAATGGCTTGGACTCGATAAGAACCTTATTGCGGTGTCGGTGTTTGAGGGAGATGCTGACGCGCCGTTCGACAATGAGGCATTCGACATATGGAAGTCGCTCGTCATTTCCGAGAAGCGCATCGCGCGCCTTCCGAAAAAAAACAATTGGTGGGGACCCGCGGGAGAGACCGGTCCATGCGGCCCCGACACCGAAATATTCTACTGGACGGGTGATCCGAATGAGGTTCCCGAGTCGTTCAACGATGACCATCCGCTCTGGGTGGAGATTTGGAACGACGTGTTCATGGAATATAACCGACAACGAAAAACCGATAACTCACAACAAGAATACGAATTCGTTCCGCTGAAGCAGAAGAATGTTGATACGGGAATGGGACTCGAACGAACGGTGGCGGTATTGAACGGGTGCGACATATATCAAATCGATACATTCAAACCAATCATTGAGGCAATCGAAAAACTTTCGAAAAAGAGATATGGAAGTGACGGAGATGTCACGCATTCGATGCGCGTCATCGCGGATCACCTCCGTGCGGCAACCTTTATCCTCGGCGACGAGCGAGGCATCACACCCTCGAACGTCGGGCAGGGATACGTGCTCCGGAGGCTTATCCGCAGGGCGGTGCGTCACGGAAGACTTCTTGGAATCGAAAAAAAATTCACAAAAATCATCGCCGAAAACGTGATAGGAACACTCAAGGATATCTATCCGGAACTTGAAAAAAACAGGGTGAGAGTGGAGGAGGAGATGGAGAGAGAAGAAGAA
>DYGP01000021.1 GCA_020724685.1 Candidatus Paceibacter sp. | reverse complement strand
ACCGAAGAGGCGAAGTAGGCGAAAAAAATAAAAAAAGAAGAGATAAAGGTCGAAAGAAATGATTAACACCGAAAGAAGATATGTCGAATGTTGTTGCCGATAAGGATTTTCTCGAATTTCTCGTGAAATCGATTGTTGATCATCCGGATGATGTGGTAGTCGATCGAAAGGTTGATGAGATGGGCGTCCTGCTTTCTCTTAAAGTGAATCCGCAGGATATGGGTCAGGTTGTCGGTCGCCAGGGAGCGACGGCAAAAGCGATCCGTTCTCTTCTTCGTATTGTGGGCATCAAGAACAATGCCCGCGTAAATCTCAAGATCGAGGAGCCCGAGGGATCGACAAGAGCGTCCCATGCGGCGTAAGAGATTTCCGAAAACCTCTCACCGGCGCGTGGGGGGTTTTTGTTTGTATTATACTTATCATACGGGAACATGAAGATTGATTTCATATCGATATTTCCGGACGCGTTTACGTCGTATCTCGACGAATCGATTGTCCGCCGCGCCCGCGAGAAAAAACTCGTTTCGTTTCGTTTCATAAATCCGAGAGATTTCACCTCCGACGCCCATAAAACGGTTGACGGAAGCCCGTACGGAGGCGGTCCCGGGATGGTGATGCGCGTCGAGCCGATCGCGAAATCGGTTGCGTACGCGCTCAGAGCGAGAAAAAAAGAGCGCGCCCGCGTGATTCTCTTCTCGCTCCGCGGAAAGAAGTTTTCCCAACGGGACGCGCGGCGCCTTTCGAGATACGATCGCCTCATTTTCATCTGCGGAAGATACGAGGGAGTTGACGAACGCGTCGCAAAACATATTGCGGACGAGGAGCTTTCGATCGGGGATTACGTTCTTTCGGGAGGGGAACTTCCCGCACTCGTGGTTTCCGACGCCGTCGTCAGGCATATTCCCGGAGCGCTCGGGAAAAAAAATTCGCTCGAGGAACGGAAAGGTTCGTATCCCGTATATACTCGTCCGCCGGTTTTCGAAATAAGGGCCGGCAAGAGAAAAAGAAAGCTCCGCGTTCCGGAAGCGCTTTTGAACGGGAATCACGCGGAGATAAATGCGTGGAGGGAGAAGCACGGTCGGAAAATGGAGTAATCCCTTTGACTTTTTTCTCCTTTTTATTTACCATGGAAAAGCATTTTTGCGTATGATAAACAAGATAATCAGCGAGGAACTCGTGAAGGAAATGGTTCAGAACGGAGTCGTCCTCGGACATAAAAAATCGAAAACCCACCCGAAGATGAAACAATTCATCGCGGGGAACAGGAACGAGCTCGAAATATTGAATCCCGCGGCGACATGGGACAGTCTCGAGTCGGCGATAAATTTCCTCCGGGAGGCGATTTCGAAAGGAGGATTGGTGCTTTTCGTCGCCACGAATGCGGCGGCAAAAGGCGTGATAAAGGCGTTTGCGGAGGAGTTTAAGTACCCGTTCGTCGAGCGGAGATGGCTCGGGGGGACAATCACGAATTTTTCGGTCATCCGCTCCCGTATTTCGTACTTCGAAAATTTGAGGGAGAAGAAAGAGAAGGGAGAGCTTTTGAAGTATACGAAGAAAGAAAGGAGCGAATTCGACAAGGAACTCGGAAAATTGTCTCAGAATTTTTCCGGACTTCTCGTGATGAAGAAGGTTCCCGACGTCCTTTTTGTCGTTGATCCGAAGGAGCACGAGACGGCGGTGCGCGAAGCGAATCTTCTCGGTATCCCTGTCGTGGCGATCATGGACACGAACGATGATCCCTCGGACATATCAAATCCGATCTATGCGAGCGATCACGGCAGACAGAGCGTCGAATGGATCATGAATCAGATCAGGGGGGCGATAAAGCCGCTTCTCCCGAAAGGATACGTTTTCCACGACGCGCGGGAGGCAAGATCGCCGCATAAAAAAACGAATTATGAACGCTGATATCGTAAAATTGCGCGAAGAGACCGGGGCGGGAGTGATGGAGTGCAAGCGTGCGCTTGAGGAAGCGAAAGGGGATTTCGCAAAAGCGGTCCAGGTCATCCACGCCGCCGGCGCTTCTCGCGCGGAAAAGAAAAAAGAGAGAAAAACCGGCGCGGGGCTTCTTTATTCGTATATCCACAACAATCGCGTCGGCGTCCTTCTTGAAATACGGTGTGAGACCGATTTTGTGGCGAAATCCGATCCCTTCCAGGATCTGGCGAAGGATGTCGCGTTCCAGATTGCCGCGATGGGAGCGAACGACGTTTCTGAACTCCTTGAACAATCGTTCATTAAAGACGAATCTTTGAAGATTTCGGATGTCGTCAATCAGACGCTCGGGAAGGTTGGGGAAAACATAAAAATCGAGCGATTCGCGCGTTTTGAGATATAAGGGTCGCCCCTTTCCCTCTCCGCGCGCCATGTTCCATGTTTAAATTTCTTCTTGAGATCATCATTGTGTGCGGGTTCGGCGTCGTGTTGTATCTTTTCGCCCGCGCGCTTCCGCGCATCGAGGAGGGGACCGGGGAATCCCGGGAGAAGAGATCGAAGAGCGACGCGCTCTCGATCTATTTGGAGAAGATAGACGAATGGATCGGCGCCGTCATGGAAAAATTTCTCCGGCGGGCGAAAATATGGGTGCTCAAACTCGACAATTTCGTGAGCGTGCGGCTTAATCGGTTCAAGAAGGAGCCGCTGAAGGAAAAAGGGTTCGAGGATCCGGCGGACGACAAGGAAAACGAAGCGGAGGAGAAGGAGGGAGATTAAAAAAACGAGATATGCGCAGGTGGCAGAGTGGTCAACCCCGACGTTTCTGTCGGGGCTCCGATTTCCATAGGAACATCGGAGTTGCATTTTTATATGTAACATAGGAGTATACTTTGTAGAGAGAAAAGATGCGCAGGTGGCAGAGTGGTCAATTGCTATGGACTGTAAATCCATCGCCTTCGGGCTACGGAGGTTCGAATCCTCCCCTGCGCACATAAAAAACCCCGCATCAGCGGGGTTTTTGTTCCGCTTCTCATTTACTCCCTCCGTTTTTTGCGGTATATTTTTCGCATGGAGAGAATTCTCGCAAAAGACATCGGGCAACACGAAGGCAGGGAAGTCGAGCTCAAGGGCTGGGTCGATGTCCGCCGCGACCACGGGAAGCTCATTTTCATCGATCTCCGCGACCGAAGCGGAATCGCGCAAGTCGTCTTTCTTCCGAACGACAAAGAGCTCCGGTCGCTCGCCGACACGATCCGCCCCGAGTGGGTGGTGAGCGTGAGAGGAACGGTGGGAAGGCGTCCGGAAGGAATGATAAACGAAAAAATCCCGAGCGGCGCGCACGAAGTCGCCGCAGTCGGACTTGAGATTATCACGCAGACGAAGACTCCTCCGTTCGATCTTCAGGGTGACGGACACGACATCGGTGAAGAAGTGAGAATGAAGTATCGCTATCTCGATCTCCGGAGATCGCGCATGCAGGGGAACGTCAGGATGCGCGCGAAGATAAACCAATACATCAGGAATTTCTTTTCGTCGCGTGATTTTGTCGAGGTGGAAACGCCGTATATCAGCAAATCGACGCCGGAGGGCGCGCGCGATTATCTCGTTCCTTCCCGCGTGTACGAAGGAAAGTTCTACGCGCTTCCGCAATCGCCCCAACAGTACAAGCAGCTTCTCATGGTTGCCGGATTCGAGAGGTATTTTCAGATCGTCCGGTGTTTTCGCGACGAGGACACGCGCGGCGACCGGCAACCGGAGTTCACTCAGCTCGACGTGGAGATGAGTTTTCCGACGCAGGACGAGATTCTCGGACTCATCGAGGAGCTGTATATCGGAATGGTAAAAGATCTTTATCCGGAAAAACACATCACACAAACCCCGTTTCCGAGAATTCCGTACAAGGAGGCGATGGAGAAATACAATTCTGACAAACCTGACCTCCGAAAAGACAAAGACGACCCGAACGAGCTTGCATTTGCGTTTATCGTCGATTTTCCGGCGTTCGAATGGAAGGAAACGGAGAAGCGGTGGGATGCGGTCCACCATCCGTTCACCCAGCCGGCGGTCTCGTCCGCCGCCGATTTCAAGGAAAAATTCGAAAAGGATCCCGGCGCAATACTGGCAAAACAATACGATCTCGCGCTCAATGGATATGAAATTGCCGGAGGTTCGATCCGTATTCACGATCCGGAGCTTCTCGCCGCGGTGTTCGAGGCGATGGGAAACAAGCCGGAGGATGTCCGGGCGAAGTTCGGTCACATGCTCGAAGCGTTCTCATACGGCGTTCCTCCGCACGGAGGCATCGCGTCGGGACTCGATCGGGCGGTCGCGATTCTCCAGAACGAACCGAACATCCGGGAGGTCATCGCGTTCGCGAAAACGGGAGACGGCCGCGATCTCATGATGGATTCGCCGTCCGACGTGGCCGACGAACAGTTGAAAGAGCTTCACATAAAGATCGATAAAAAAGAAAAATAAAAAAACATGGAACAGCATTCGCACACGCTTCATAAAGAACGGTCATTCGTCATCATAAAGCCGGACGGAGTCCAGCGCGGACTTATCGGAGAGATTGTCCGCCGCCTCGAACGGACGGGACTCAAAATGATTGCGCTCAAAATGGCCGTTCCGAAGGAAGAGCAGTGCTGGACGCACTACAACAAGGACGACGCGTGGTTCGAATCGAAGGGATCGAAGGTTCTTGAAGACAGGAAGAAGTCGGGAATGTCAGCGGACAAGCCCGCGATCGAATACGGAAAGGACATCGTCCGCGCGCTTGTAAAGTTCATGACGTCCGGTCCGGTCGTGCTTATGGTTTTTGAAGGAAACAAGGCGGTCGGCATCATAAAAAAGATTGTCGGGGGGACGGAACCGCTTTCCTCCGATGTCGGCACCATCAGGGGAGACCTCACGGTCGACTCGTACGATCTCGCGACCGCGGATGATCGGGCGGTCCGCAATCTCATTCATTGTTCCGACAAACCCGAGGAAGCGGAAAGGGAAATCGGGATATGGTTCGAAAAGAAAGAACTTTTGAACTATCGCCTCGTAAACGAATCGATTCTCTACGACGTTAATCTCGACGGGATTTTGGAATAGTTTCGGGATTTTTCCGGAGTTTTCCACAAGGGGGGAGCGCCCCCTCTTTTTTTGTGCTATAATGAACGTGTCCCGCTTTTTAAGATTCCGGATCAAAATGATTTTTCAAAGGGATTCCATATAGTTCGGTACAATGAGAGAACTATGTAACAACAAACGTTTTCCTGCGTCCGACTGAGGAAACCCACTTGGCTTCCAGCCGGGAATCATTAAAGCGGGATTTTTTGCGATTTTATCCGTTTTCTGTCAAGTTTGACGGAATTTTTTTTATCTGCGTACAATAAACCCGCCCTATGGAAATTATAAAACCCCAGAAAATCAAGAAAGGAGACGTGGTCGGAGTCATTTCTCCCTCCACTCCCGTTGTTTCAAAGCAAGAGCTTTCAAGAGGCATGAAAACGCTTGAATCCATGGGATTCAGGCCGAAACTCGGTCCGAAAGCGCTTGAGGTCCACGCGAGCTATCAGGCGGGGACGCGGGAAGACCGGCTTTCGGATCTCCATGCGATGTTCGCCGACGACGAGGTGAAGGCGATTTTTTGCACGAGCGGAGGATATGCCGCCATACAGCTTCTTCCCGATATTGATTGGGACATTATAAGAAAAAACCCGAAAGTTTTCATGGGATACTCGGACATTACCACACTTCTGAATCCCATACATGAAAAAACGGGACTTGTGACATTCCACGGTCCGATGATCCTCGGTCTTGATTCGGAGACGAAGGGAGGAAAGTACACCGTCAGAAATTTCAAAAATGCGCTTACGAAGGGCGAAACCGGAAAGCTTCCGGCATATACGGAATGGAAGGTTTTAAAACAGGGAAAGACGGAGGGAACGCTTGTCGGCGGAAATCTGAATATTCTCCTCTCGCTTATCGGGACGCCGTACGAACCGAAATGGGACGACAAGATACTCTTCTGGGAGGAAACGGATGAAACGATTGAAGGGATTGATAATTATCTCTGGCGTTTGCGTCTCGCGAAGGTATTCAAGAAGATCGACGGCATGATTGTGGGCAAGGTGACGAACATCTGTTCCATCGAGGAAGACAATGACAAGTGGGCCGCGCTCGAGAAACCTCCGGTACTTGAAGACGTCATTCTCCGCGCCACGGAAGGATTCAATTTTCCCATACTTTACAACGCCGATTTCGGACACGACGTTCCGAGCCTCACGATTCCCGTCGGGGCGAAGGCGAAGCTCGACTGTCCCTCTCCCGGAAGAATCGGAGGGGTGAGTCTCATCGAAAAATATCTTGAGTAGGAAAATCCCGTTTTTCGCGTGAAATGCAAAACTCCTTGATTTTGCTGGTTTTTTATTTTATAATTTTTCCGGATCATCACATAATTTAAAAACAGATTCGGAGGTTGCGTGGTACAGGAAGATAAGTTCAATGCGGCAATTTCGGTTGTCGCCCACGATTTACGCGGAATTGCGAGCGATTTTTACGAGATTTTCGAGTATTTGATCGAAAATCCTCAGGAACAGAACTCGGATATGATTTTACGGGGGAAAGAGCGGGCTCTCGATGCCGCGCGGTTTCTCACCGAAATATGCGAGTGGGCGAAGGAAAAAAACCTTAAACCGGAGCTTTCCTCCTTCAATCCGGCAATTCGCCTCCTTGGTGTTTTAAACAACAGGGAGACGATTGAGAAGAAAAAGATATCAATTTCGATTGAAGGAGATTCCGGTGAGATATATTCGGAGAGAAGGGTGTTTGACATTGTCGCGCGGAACATAATCTCGAACGCCGTGAAGTTCACGCCGATTGGAGGATCCGTTTCCGTCTTTTTCGAAAGATCTCCGGAAAAAATCGTGTTTACGGTGAAAAACGATGTAGAGAAATGTCCCGATCGGGAGATTCTCGACCGTTTTTTCGATCTTTCGAGAAAACATGAGAAAGGAACAGGCGGAGAGAGGGGGACCGGAATCGGTCTCTCGCTCGTGAAGAATTTTTGCGATATGCTCGGATGGGGGACGGAAGTTTCTTGCGACGAAAAATCGATCTCCGTTTCGTTTTCGATTCCCAGATAAGAAAAAGAGCGTCTGAAAAAGGCGCTCTTGTTTTTTACCTATTTTTATGTTATAATTAACTATGATACAATGTAAGAGAGAAGATTTTTTCTTATGAGCGTAAAGCGCGCGATAAAACAGTTTCTTATTCCAAACGAGGAAAATCGATACGAGCCCCGCGTGTTTGGCTTGGAATCGACCGTGCTTATGCTCTCGGGAATTCTCTTTCTCGAACTCCTTTTTTTCGTGCAGGCGTTTTTCGTGGTTCCGGAATCGAAGTTCCTTTCCACTATTCTTCCCGGCGTTGTTGCAAGTCTCACGAACGAAAACAGGGCCGAAAATAACCTGAAACCGCTTCGGGAGAGCCAAGTGCTCACCCAGGCCGCCAGGCTCAAGGCCGTCGATATGGCGACAAGGGGATATTTTTCCCATACGAGCCCGGGCGATATCGATCCGTGGTATTGGTTCGATCAGGCGGGATATGACTTCGTGTATGCGGGAGAAAATCTTGCTGTGAATTTCATCGATTCCGGGGACGTTGTCGCGGCGTGGATGAATTCCGAAAAACACCGAGGAAACATTCTCGGGAAGAATTTCACGGAAGTCGGTATCGGCGTTGCGAAGGGGACCTATCAGGGAAGAGAGGCGATGTTTGTCGTGCAGTTTCTCGGTACTCCGTCAGGGAGGAATCCGGAAAACGTTCTCGCCGACCGCGAAGGGAGGGTTCTTGCCGAGATTGTTCCCGATGTTTCCGCTCCATCGGATACCGCGGGAGCGTTCGTCGCGGTGCGGGACATTGAGAACGAAAAAGAGTTTTTGGGAGATGTCCGGGGGGAACAAACCGATTCCGACTCGCGGAAGCCGTCGCTTTTCGAGCGGGCGTTCTTCACTCCCCGCGGAACCTCAACGTACGTGTTCGTGGTGCTCATCACGCTTGTGGCGCTTGCGCTTGCACTCACTGTTTTCGTGAAAATACGCATTCAGCATCCGCGTCTCATCGTTCACGGAGCGCTCCTGCTTCTCGTGCTCGGTTCGTTTCTCGTTTTGAATCAATACCTCGCGCTCTCGGGAACGGAGATATTCTGACCCCTTTTGTTTTTTTGTTCTCTTGCCGGAAAACCTCGCAACGGATATCCGCAATCAAAGAGATTTCGTCAAATCCGCGCGGGGGAGTTTATTTTCCGCGGCGCTGTTCGCGCGTCGAATAATCTTCGAGAGCTTTTTCAAACGCCTCCCTCCCGAATTCAGGCCAGAGTATTTCGGTGAAATAGAACTGGCTGTCGGTGGTGTGCCACATGAGAAACCCCGCCGACCAGTGCGGCTCTCCTCCGGTGCGAATAACGAAATCGACCGGCGGGAGTTCCGCGGTCGAGAGCCTTTTTTTCACATTTTCGTACGAGAGCGGACTGTCGGAATTTTCTTTCCGTATCGCGTCGATCGCGTCCCTCATTTCCATTTTTCCGTCGTATCCGAAAAGTATCGTGAAATTGCGTTTTTCGAAATGCTTCGTCTCGTCCTCCGCGCGGCGGATGAGATCGGAGAGGTCTTTGTTTCCGAGCATCTCCGCGCCTTTTCCGATGACGCGAAAGCGTGCCTCGTTTTTTTGGAGCGTTCCCGATGAGATCATTCTCTCGAGCTCCTGTTCGAAAAGGGAAGCAAGGAAATCAACCTCGATTTTCGTCCGTTTCGTGAGATTGTCGACGGACGCCGCCCATACGGTGAGATAGGTGACTCCGAGTTCCCGAGCCGCTTCCGCGACGCCGTCCATCCGTTTCGCGCCTTCGCGGTGCCCTTCGTACGGGGGAAGCCCTTTCTTTTTCGCCCAGCGGCGGTTGCCGTCCATGATGATCGCCACATGGGCGGGGATTCTGTTTGGCATGATAGGGATTATACCCGAAATATTCCCGACGGAAAAATCTTTTTCCACACCCGCCCCGTCGGCGGCTTTTTTATTTTTCCTTCGGGAGGTACAATGGTTTCCATGAATCCGAAATTTCTTGCGTGGGTTGCGGTTGGAGCGGTATGTTTCGCCGCGGGAGCGTTTGTGAGTCCCTTTATTTTCTCCGCCGCGGACGATTCGCTTTCCGTGCATGTTTTTTCCCTTGCGGACGATTCGCAGGCGCTTTATCTGATCGAGGGGGAATATCCCCAATTTCCCGATCTTCCCAAATCGTTTAATGATTCTATCCGCGCCGAGGTGGACCGGAGACTTTCCGAGTTCAGGGAAAATTCCGAGGAGAACTGGAGCGCGCGGGAGGCGACGCTTCCCGAATCGGAACGGACCGCGGTGCCCGATCACCCGTTTTTCTTCGGCGTGCGGTGGGATGCGGAACAGTTCAACGATCGGTTTGTAAGTTTTGTGCTCCGATTCGATTCGTTTGAAGGAGGAGCGAACGCGCGGCAGGAATTAAAAACATTCAACTTCGACGCCGAGAGCGGCCGCGAAGTTGTGCTCGGAGATCTTTTTCCGGACGACGGGAGATATCTTGATCGAATTTCGGAATACGTCCGCGAGGATCTTAAGATACAGATGAGCTCAGCGCTCGGCGGAGGATCGGGAGACGGATTTCTTGAGAGGATGATTGAAGAGGGAACGGAACCGATCGCGGAAAATTTCTCGAATTTCGTTTTCAATGATCGCGCGATCACCTTCTATTTCCCGAAATATCAGGTCGCTCCCGGAGCGATGGGGGAACAGAAATCGGTTATGGCGCGGTCGGGGATGTAGAACAGATACATGAACGATCCGAAAAAACGCATCGTAATCGTCGGCGGAGGATTCGGCGGCGTGTATGTCGCGCGAAAACTTGCTTCCCGGGCGCGCCGGGGAGAGATCTCGCTCACGATCGTGAGCAAGACGAATCATTTCGTTTTTACCCCCCTTCTTCACGAAGTTGCGACGGGAGGACTCAGTCCGGCGAGCGTTACGGAACCTCTGAGAGCGATATTTCCCCCGAACGTCGCGCAGATCGTCGAAGGAACAGCGCGGCTAATTGACCTTTCTTCGCGGAAGGTTTTTGTCGGAGACAAGGAAATCTCGTTTGATCGGATTGTCGTTGAGACGGGTTCCGCGCCGAATTATTACGGCGTTCCGGGTGCGCGCGAATTCGGACT
>DYGP01000020.1 GCA_020724685.1 Candidatus Paceibacter sp. | reverse complement strand
AAGACGTTTATGCGTTCAGGAACCGGTGGAATGTGAAAAGAGAGCGTCTCCCTTACGAAGTGGACGGAATTGTCGTGATTGTGAACGAGGACCGGCTCTTTGATCTCGCGGGAACCGTCGGAAAGGCGCCTCGGGGCGCCGTCGCCTACAAGTTTTCCCCCAAAGAGGCGACGACGAGGATTAAGGATATCAGGGTTCAGGTCGGCCGCACGGGCGTTCTGACTCCCGTGGCGGAGCTTGTTCCCGTATCGGTGGGAGGAGTGACGATTTCCCATGCGACGCTTCATAATGATGACGAGATACGGAGACTCGGGGCGAAGATCGGAGACACGGTTGTGGTGAGCAGGGCCGGGGACGTTATCCCGAAAATATCGAGGGTGATACCCGAATTGCGCACGGGAAAAGAGAAGGACTTCAGGATGCCGAAGGTCTGTCCCGTGGACGGATCTCCCGTCGTCCGCGACGGCGTATTTTCGAAATGTTCGAACGAAAAATGCGGAGCGCGGAATCGCGAAGCGCTTCAGCACTTCGTCTCTCGGGGGGCGCTCGACATCAGGGGCCTCGGTCCGAAGGTTATTGACCGGTTTCTTGACGAGGGGCTCGTCTCGGACGCGTCGGACATTTTCTTCCTAAGCGAAGGGGATGTCGAGGCGCTCGAACGCTTCGGAAAAAAATCCGCGGAGAATCTTATGCGCGAGATAGAGTCGAAGAAAAAAACTTCCGTTGAGCGTCTGATGTACGGACTTGGCATTCCCCATGTGGGGGAGGAGACGGCGTATGTGCTTGCAAAACTTGCCGAGCGGGATGCGGAGAACATGGAAAAGCCGGGTGACCTCTGGGATTTCTTTTCGGAATTTCCGCGGGAATCCTTTGAAACGATACGGGATATCGGTCCGAAAGTTTCGGAAAGCCTTTCCGGATGGTTCGCTCGCCCCGAACACAAGGCCCTTTTGAAGCGTCTCGACGAAGCCGGGATGAGGTTTTTGAGGGAAGCAGAAGGAAACGCGTCTCTTCATGGGAAAAGCTTCGTTCTTACCGGCACGCTTTCCTCGATGGAGCGCAATGAGGCGAAAAAGAAGATACGGGCGTGCGGCGGGGAAGTGTCCGAAACGGTTTCAAGGAAAACGAGTTTTGTCGTTGCGGGAGAGCATCCCGGTTCGAAAATGTCCCGCGCGGAAAAATTGGGTGTTCCCGTTCTCTCGGAAGAGGAATTTCTTGGAATGATAGGGGAAAGGTGATACTGTGGGATACATGGAAGCACCGATAACAAAAGAAACGCTGGAACGGCTCGCCCGCCTTTCCAGAATTGAATCCGATCCGGAAAAAAGCGCAAAAATCCTTGCCGATCTCCGCCGGATATTTGAACATTTTGAAGAACTAAAAGCGGTCCCGACCGATGCGGTCGCGCCGGTCGTGGGGGGATCGTTCAACGAAAACGTTTTTCGGTCCGACGATCCGAAGATAAACTTTCCGGAAAGGGATTTTACCCCGTGGTTCCCTGAGTCGCACGGGACCCTTTTGTGTGTCCCTCCGGTGTTTGAAGAAAACGAAGAATCCGTATGAAGCCCGAATTGACGAACATACGCGCGTTCCGCGAAGGGCTTCTCCGGAAGGATTTTTCCGCGGAGGAAGCGGCGAAGGAATGTTTCAAAAGAATAAAAGCGGACAAAGAAGTGAATGCATTTCTTTCTCTCGATGAGCGTGATGCGTTGCGTGCGGCCTCTGAAGTCGATGAAATGATTGCCCGGGGAGAGAAGACGGATATGCTTGCGGGCGTTCCGATGGGACTGAAGGACAACATTCTCGTCCGGGGAAAACGGACGACCGCCGGTTCGAAAATGCTCGCGGGATATGCGGGAGGATACGATGCGACCGTTGTCGAGAAACTGAAGCGTTCCCGCGCGGTGATACTCGGAAAAACGAATCTTGATGAATTTGCGATGGGTTCGTCAACCGAAAACTCCGCATTCCAGAAAACAGCGAACCCTCATGACCCCGAAAGGGTTCCCGGGGGATCGTCAGGCGGCTCCGCGGCCGCGGTAGCGGGGGGATTTGCGCTCGGAGCGCTCGGATCGGACACGGGGGGATCGATCAGGCAACCCGCCGCATTTTGCGGCGTCTCGGGACTCAAGCCGACATACGGTTCCGTCTCGCGATCGGGCCTTATTGCGCTCGCCTCAAGCCTTGACCAGATCGGACCGTTCGCGAGGACGGTGGAAGATGCGGCGATCATATTCGATGCGATACGGGGACACGACGAACTGGATTCGACGAGCGTTTCGGGCGAATACGGTCCCGCGGCGGCATACGACGCGGAACGCGTCCGGTCGCTGACACTCGGCGTTCCGAAAGAATATTTCGGCGAAGGCATCGATCCGGACGTCGCGGCCGCGGTGCGCAGCGCCATAGGCGTCTTTGAGAAAAAAGGATTTTCGGTGAAGGAGATATCCCTCCCGCATTCGAAATACGCCCTTTCATGCTATTACATCATCCTCCCCGCCGAGGTGAGCACGAATCTTGCTCGCTTTGACGGCATTCGGTACGGGCGCAATTCGGAGGAAAATTCGCTTTGGAAGATATATGAGGAAACGAGGGGAAAGGGATTCGGCGACGAAGTGAAGCGGCGGATGCTTCTCGGAACATTTGTGCTCTCCGCGGGATATTACGATGCGTATTACGCGAAGGCCCAAAAAGTGCGGAGGCTCATCGTCCGCGATTTTGAAAAAGTATTTGACGGAAATTCCGGAGGCGTTGACGCGATTCTCGCTCCGGTCACTCCGACGAGGGCGTTCAAGATTGGAGAGAAAACATCGGATCCTCTCACGATGTATCTCTCCGATATATTCACCATCCCCGTGAACCTCGCGAGCCTTCCGGCGCTTTCCCTTCCGGTGAAGGAATATGCGCTCGGCGGCGGCGAACTTCCGATTGGCTTTCAGATCATCGGCAAGCCGTTTTGCGAAAAGGACATTCTCGGACTCGGAATGTGGTACGAAAAAGAGACGAGATAGGATTATTTTTTGAGAAAGAACCCGATTCCCGCGAGCGCGATGAGAGACAGGAGGGAAACATATCCTCCGAACCTGTTTTCCGGCCTCGAGGTATCGTAGGAGAGCGTGACAATTCCGTTTCCGTACACCGCCATTCTGGAGGGGGAGACTTCGAACAGTCCGCACGTCTCGCAATTTTCTATTCTCCAATAGGGGGAATATCCGATATTCAACACCGAAAAACCGTCCGATCTCACGATAATTGTCTCCGCCCCGAACGAGACGAGTTCGGGTTCTTTTAATTCGTTTTTCTTTGAGAGCGATGAGAGTCCGCCGTTGAACATGCGCCATCCGTAGAGAGGGTATCTGTTGGTATGGGAGAAATTTCCTTCTACCGATTCGAACACCGGAATAAACGTGACGGAAGGATTGAGAAGCATGGTCTCTTCCTCAACGTCTTCGGAGATCACGATTACGGGTGCGGGAAGTTCTTTGAGGGCGAGGAGGGTGTCTTCCGTTACGGTTTTCCCCGCGAATATGACGCCGGAGTGGGGAGTCTTGCTCAGGATTTCGGATATTTCGTCAAATCCCGCCGTCCCTGCGTTAACGATAGGGATCGCGTAGTTCTTTTCCCCGGTATATGCCGCCTTTGCGATATCCCCGAAGGGGACGCCGCCTTCCCCTTGCACGTAGAGAAAGGGAAGGATTTCCGGGGAAAACGCGAGGGGAGAAAACTGCTTTGCCTTGAAGAGGCCGAAATGATTTGTTCCGCCCTCGAACGTCACGAGGCCGCTTCCGAGGAGTTCCGACATGATGGAAATATCGGAGGAGACGACGTAATTCACTCCGAGATCAAATATTCTTTCGAGATGTTCTTTATAAGGACGTTCGGTAAAGTCGGATACGAACGAAAGCTGGTTTTCCCCCCAAGAAAGGGTTTTTCCTTCGCTCAGAACGCGGATGACAGGCATGATGAACGGCGTGAGAGGGGACGATTCCGCATAGAGGCCGGAGATGACGTGCTGATCGTTTTCCGAAACGAGCATGGAGTCAAAATAGTGGGGCGAGCCGAGAAATCCGGCGAGCATGTCGGGAGGGGAGAGGACGAGAATACGTTCCGCGTCGCTCTTTTCCGCCATGAGCGCAACAAACTCTTTTCCTTCCTTCGCGTACGGAAAATCGTCAAAATTCCATTGAAGGGGCGTTTTTGAATAATAGGGATCGGTGTTGAGAGGGTCGAGCGAATTTGCCTGCAAGATGAATGTGGTTTGCCCGTGTATGACGAGCGCGAGAATCGCCGAAACAAAGACGAATTTCCGTATGCCGTCCCCGAAGAATCTTCTCCGGACCGCATCAATGGCGAACGAGGATATCGCGAGCGCGAGAAAGAAAAGCATGGGAGAAAACCGGTAGAAATGCACGGTCATTCCGGGGAGAAGCGTGTGGATGAGGTTCCTCACCACGAATATAAAAAAGAAGAGAAAGAGGAAAGGGACAACCTTTTCGTTTTTTTTGAAAATGAGAAGATGCATTCCGTAGAGCGTCGCAAAGAAAAGTCCGAGCGCCCAGAAATTGAAATACGGGAGCGTCGACAATCCGAAGAGGAGGTTGGGGTTGAAGGGAAAGGTCGTAACGAACGGGTCTCCGTACATAAGGATGGGAGCGGATGATGTCAGTTCGAGATGCGCGAAAAAAGGAAGCATCCAGAATGCCGCAATTCCCGCGCCGACGAGGGCGCCGAGCAGACACATGAGGAAAAACCGTCGGTTTTTGTGGAAATAAAGGAGAAAGAAGGCGATGCCGATGAGGCTCCCGATGAAGCTGAGGGTGTGTGTGAGCGCGATGACGGCGGTGAGCGCGGCATGCGAAACGAACAAAAACTTTCTTCCGGGATTTTTCTCCATTTTCAACAAAAGCGCGAATTGGATAAGGAGAAGACTGAATCCGATTGATCCGGTGATGAGTCCCGCGAAGAGAACTCCTCCGGCACCGATCCCGTTCAACCCTTCGCTTATGGGATAAAAGACCGCGAAGAGACTCAGGATGATGCTCCATTTCCCCGCGTCTTTTCCGAAAGCGGTTTTCGTGAAGAACCATACGGACACGCTTATGAGGGCAAGCGTAAGAAAAAGAGAGATGCGGAAAAGAAGCACGAGCGGGATGATTTTTCCGGAAACCAGCCATGCTCCGGCGACGGCAATGAAATAGAGGGGGGCGTAGAATTGGAAGAGCGGTATTCCTCCGAACCATTCAGGCATATACCCCTGAATCTTTCCGTTCGGGAGAAAGTCCTCTGCCATCCTTTCGAGCGCGAGAAAATGCGCGTCCGTGTCCCACCCGGGAATGTTTGAGGATTCGAATATTCCCCAGAACCGGACGAGCATCACCGCGAACACCGCGCCGAACAGAAACCATTCGGAGAAGATGATTTTCTTTGCGTTCATGAGAGAAGTTCCGGATGATTCTTAACCACCTCCCGCGCAAGCGTGAGATCGTCGGGAGTTCCGACCGGAAGCCAGAAAGACGTTCTCACGACCTCGATATCGCGGCGTTTCGCGAATTCGTTGATGACTGACGAGAGGTAATATTCCCCGTTTTCGTGTTTGATCGGAGGAATGGAGAGGATTTCTTTCGTAAGCACGCACCCGTTTGCGGCGATGAGATTCGATGTCGGGTGTTTCGGTTTTTCCTCAATTGAATCAAGCGTTGATCCGTTTTTGAGCGTAACGACGCCGAACCGCCAGGGATCGGGAACTTCCGTTGCGGCGATTGAAAGGGGATGTTTGATAAGGCGTTCCACCGTCTTTTTGTCGATAAGGTCATCGGCGTAGAAAACCGCGAACGACTCGTTTTCCTTCAAAAAAGGTTCGCAGAGCTTGAGCGCGTGAAACGTCCCTTTCTTTTCCCGCTGGGTCACGTATTTCACCCTTCGTCCGAGGAATGTTTCCCCGCAATACCGCACGATCTGGTGCCCGAGATATCCGACAACCATGATCAGTTCGTCGATTTCGGCGGGAAAAGAGGAGACGATGTAATGAATGAGCGGTTTCCCGTTTATGAGAATGAGCGGCTTCGGTTTTTTGAGCGTGAGCGGCCTCATGCGCACGCCCTCGCCCGCCGCCACGATAATTGCTTTCATAAGTATTACTCTACCTTAGATTTTTTAAAAAAGGAAAACTTCCATCTTTCCGTCGTCATTCTTTATTCAGGTCTGGTTTCCGTAAAGACGCAAAAATCCCGCCACTCCATGGAGTGTCGGGGTTGTTTGCGCGGGCGAGGAATCGAACGTCGTTTCTTCGAAACTCCCATAAACCCATCGGTTTATGCTATCCGCATTGGAAAAACTCCCGTTTTCCCATCACCCTTTCCCGTTCGAGTCCGGTAACAAAAAACACTCAAGATGAGTGTTTTTTTGCGCGGGCGACCGGACTCGAACCGGCGACCTTCCGCGTGACAGGCGGACGTTCTAACCAGCTGAACTACGCCCGCAAATAACGTAGCGGAATCAGTGTATCAACCGAAAATGTTTTTTGCAATATGGTGTTACTCTCTACTTTTAATAGCTGACGCATAGCAGAGCCCCAAAACTTTATATTGGAGAAGAGAACTCTTTTTTACCCTAATAACAAGAGTTCCGAAGTGATTTGAGAAATTATCGTACACTTTTTTATTTTTAGATTTTATAAAAATTGTTTTATTAAATTGGGTGATAGGTATTTTTGTTTTTTGTGACCAAAAATAACGAATATCATCTTCTCTTTTTGTATGAGCACTGTTGATGATGACATTGAGTACTATATCGCTTCTTTTTATTTTTAATATTTTTGTAAGCCATAAGAGAATAATATTTATAATGTCTGAATTAGAATTAGTGAATTGGAATTTATTTCCTTTTTTATTTCCTTCACCAAGATAAAGACCTATTCCAAGCAGCATGAGATCTCTAGAATCTATGTTGCTTATATCTTTCAAACCATCCTCTCTATATTTTCTTATAATGTCATTCCTCCTCCTTTTTTGTGTTTCTGCTCCAATTAATCTGCCTTTATGTCCAGCCGCTATCATTTTCTTTTTTAGTGCATTTTCTTGGTTTTTTGTAAGTAAGACGTCAGAACACCATATACTAACAGAGCTTTTCGATACATTAAGAGTTTTAGCAATTTCCTTTATACTTAGCCCATCTTTTCTCAAAGAGATTGCCAAAATTTTTTCTTTTGTTTTTGCCATAAAAAATATAGCTATATAGCTATATTATATCAGACCGGGGGTTCTTTTTGTACCAGGGGCGAGAATTGAACTCGCAACCTCAGCTTTATGAGTGCTGTGCTCTAACCATTTGAGCTACCCTGGCATTTTTTTATAGTATTCGAATCATAATGACGCGTCAATTATATGTGAAAAATTTGATTTATTTCGATTTTTGTACAATACTTCACCTGCGGGGTAGAGCAGTCCGGTAGCTCGCAAGGCTCGAATATGGGCTCCTATTTCTGAGAGGGAATAGGGAAACTTTCCAAATTCGGTGAACCCTTCGTGTTTTTCACATGGCAATACCGAGCCAAGATCCTTATTATGGATAAGGTGTAGAGACTAGACGGTAAGCATCCTCGTTCATTTTTGAAACGGATGAAGGTATAGTCCAGACTACAAACTCCTATCTATTGGGGGCGATGAAAATCGTAGTAGTAAGCATAACCTTGAGGTCGTTGGTTCAAATCCAACCCCCGCAACAAAATCACCCACTTCTTTGGTGGGTGTTTTTGTTTGTACCATCGTATTATGTTATAATTAAAATACATAAAGTGGTTCAATTTTATATTATGGCATATTCCTTAGAAAAAATGAGGGCTCGAAAAATGAGAGAAAATGGAATGAGCATAAGAGACATTTCGCAAGAGTTAAAAATAAATAAGAGCACAGTAAGTTATTGGTGTAGGAATATAGAACTTTCCGAAAGACAAAGAAAAAATCTTATTCTAAAGCAACGAAAGGCAGGTCTCCGAGCATTGTTGTTAGCAACGGAGAAGAAAAAAATACACCGCACCAAAGAAACGAAAATATTAAAAAAGGAGGGAGAAGAAATGGTAGGAAAACTTTCTCCTCGTGATTTATTTTGTGTAGGTCTTGGGTTGTATTGTGGGGAGGGATATAAGAGTGGAAATGAAGAGGTTGGATTCACAAATAGTGACGTAAGAATTATTCGCTTTATGAAGAAGTGGTTTGAAAAAATTTATGGAATTAAGAAAGAAGATTTTATTTTTAGAGTGAGTTTGAACATATCTCATAAAAAAAGAGAAAAAGAAGTGATGAAATTTTGGATAGACTCATTGAATGTATTTGAAAATCAATTTAGCAAAACAAGTTTTATAAAAACAGAAAAAAAGAAGATATATAAGGATGGAAAAAAGTATTATGGAACACTCAGGATGAAAGTGAGAAAAGGGACAAAATTAAGGAGAAAAATAATGGGTTCCGTAGGGGAAGTTCTCTCGTCTTGAAGTAGTTTTTCAAATGGAGTACACTGGAAAAGTAATGCAAAAAGGCGCGAAAAAATTCTTTAGATTTTTCTTTACATAACCCGTCAGAGAGGGGCGCTTTTCCCATACGGCATGAAGAGACCCCTCGCGAAAGAGGGTTTTTTGTTCATATGGAGTTCTACAAAGATTTGCCGGGATTGAGGCTCGAGGTCGGTTCGCCTGATGAGGCGCGTTTGCGCGATGAGCTCGCGAAAAAGAACGATCCCGAGAGCAGGCGGCTCACGCGGTTTCTCGCCCTTTCCGATCTCACGCGGGAAGAGGGACATCCCGTCCGCGAACTCGCGGAACGGCTCTTTTCAATTCCCGATTTTGCGAAATTCGATCATATCAAGGTTCCGGAAATCGTGCGCGCTGACCAGAGCTTCGATCTTTTCAATTTCCCCCCGGATCATCCCGCTCGGAGCGTTTCGGACACGTATTTCGTGGACGCGGAACACATTCTCCGGACGCATACGACCATCATGTGGTATTACTACGTCAACTCTCCGGAGATCCGGGAGCGTATAAAGAACAATCTCCCGATCGGATCGCTCGCGCACGGAAAAGTCTACCGGAAGGACGAAATCGACCGTTTCCACCTGAATGTATTTCATCAGATCGACGGATGGTATCTTCATCCGACAAGCGACAAAGAGGTGCCGTTTGATGAATTGAAGGACATTCTCGGAAAGATCGCGAAGTCGATTTTCGGGGAAAACGTGAAATACCGGTTCAATGATGACGCGTTTCCGTACACCGATCCGAGCGTTGAAATGGAAGTTGAGGTGAATGGACAGTGGCTCGAGGTGCTCGGCGGGGGAATGGTGCGCCAGTCCGTCCTCGAAAAGCTCGGTGTCGATCCGAAGCAATATACGGGATGGGCGTTCGGGTTCGGCGTGGAGCGGCTTGCGATCATCAGCATGCAGCTTCCCGACATACGCCTTCTCCGGTCGGAAGATCCCCGCGTGACGCGCCAGCTCGTGCTCGGGAACAAATACAAGGAAGTGAGCAAATTTCCTCCTGTCATAAGAGACATTTCGTTCGTGGTGAAGAGGGGATTCCTGGTGAATCAATATTACGATCTCATCCGCGACATCGGCGGCGATCTCGTGGAGCAGGTGGAGCTTCTCGATACGTACGAGGACGAGAAGAAATTCGGAGCCGACCGCGTGAGTTACACGTTCCGCGTGATCTACCGCTCGAACGAGCGCACGCTCGTTTCCGAAGAAGTGGATGCATTGCAGGAAAAATTGTATAAGGATACCGCGACGCAATTCGAAGCGGAGCTGAGATAAGGGAAACTTTGACTTTCCACGCCGTTTTTTCTAGCGTGGAATCATGCCCCCGCTCCGATGCTTCTCCGACGATTTCGTCGGATTTCCGATCGGAGCGATAGTTCAAAGCCGACGCTTCGGTCGGCTCTCCGATAATCGAAGATTCGTCGGAGTGGATAGAATAAAAGATATGGCATACGTCTATATTCTTAAATCGGAAAATGGGGTGTTTTATGTTGGAAGCACAGATGATCTCGAAAGAAGATTAAGACAACATGTTGCGGGACATACTCAGACAACGAGGCAGAAGAAAATAAACAAACTTGTTTTCAAACAGGAATTTGATACCCTTGAGGCCGCAAGAAAAATGGAAATAAAGATCAAAAAATGGAAGAGAAGGGATTATGTTGAGAAAATAATAGAGGACGGGTACATTAAAAAGGCGAGTTAAAATACGCCCCCGTAGTTCAAAGCCGACGCTTCGGTCGGCTCTCCGATAATCGAAGATTCGTCGGAGT
>DYGP01000019.1:5448-10417 GCA_020724685.1 Candidatus Paceibacter sp. | reverse complement strand
TCTGGCACCGCACCTGCATGAAAGAAGGATGTCAGAACGAATTCGAGACCTCCTATGCCCCTAAGAGACCGGAGATAATTTACTGCGAACAATGTTACCAGAAAGAAATAATATAAAATGACATGTTTCGGGAGGTTTTGGTTTAGTGATAGAATGGGGAAGATATGGAAAAGGACGGCGGAAAATTCAATGAGTTGTACGGAAAATTAAATACGGCGCAACGGGAGGCGGTCGACGTCATCGAGGGGCCGGTGATGGTGGTTGCGGGCCCCGGGACGGGGAAAACGCAGATTCTCACGCTCCGCATTGCGAACATCCTCAGAAAGACGGATGTGCAACCGGAGAATATCCTCGCACTCACGTTCACGGAGTCTGCCGCCGTTTCGATGCGTCGCCGGCTCGTGGACATTATCGGGAGCGCGGCATATTCGGTCGTGATCGGAACGTTTCACGGATTTTGCAACGAAATTATCAGAAATTATCCCGAAGAATTTCCGCGCATTATCGGTTCGCAAAACATCACCGAGATCGATCAGGTGAAAATCCTCGAATCGATAATCGAGTCGATGTCGCTCAACGAACTGAAGCCGTTCGGTGATCCGTTTTATTATCTTCGTTCCATTCTCGCGAATCTGAATGCGCTCAAGCGGGAGGGGATAAGCGCTGCTGAGTTCGGAAGAGTGGTGTTGAGCGAACGCGCGGAGTTTGAGAAGAATGAGGAAAAGTTCCACGTGAAAGGACCTCACGCGGGGAAAATGAAAGGGGATTTCCAGCGCAGGGAAAAGCAGATAAGAAAAAACGAGGAACTCGTCTCCGTATATCGGGAGTATCAAAAAGAGCTTGCCCGTGCGAAATATTACGACTGGAGCGACATGATCGTGGAGGTGTATGAAGCGCTTTCGCGAAACAAGAACCTTCTCCTCATGCTTCAGGAAAAGCATCAGTATATTCTCGTTGACGAACATCAGGACACCAACAACGCGCAGAACAGAATACTCGAGCTCCTCGCGAATTATTACGATAATCCGAACATATTCATCGTAGGAGACGAAAAACAGGCAATATTCAGGTTCCAGGGAGCGTCCCTTGAGAACTTTCTTTATTTCAGGGAGAAATATCCCGAAGCGAAAATGATTGCGCTTGAGGAAAACTATCGATCGACGCAGTCGATCCTCGATTCCGCGCACTCCCTTCTTCCGGGAGAGAAGTCGCTCAAAGCGAACGTGAAACACCCCGAACGGAATATCTCGATATATCCGTTTTCCCGTCCCGACGTCGAGTATTTTTTTCTTTCCGAACACGTTGCCGCGCGGCTGAAGGATGGTGTCCCGCCGCACGAGATCGCGGTCATCTACCGCGACAATCGGGATGTTTTCCCCGTCGCAAGGGTGTTTGAGAAGCACAAGATTCCGTTTGCGATAGAATCCGAAGAAGACGTGCTTGACGATGTCGACATGCGAAAATTTATCCTTCTTCTGCGCGCCGTTGAAAAATTTGACGAAGCGTCGCTTTTTGAGGCGATGCACGTTGATTTTCTCGGAATCGATCCGATCGACGTCTATATGCTCATGGACCGGTCGCGAAAGGAAAAAACTCCGTTATTTTCCCTGGTGCGCGCCCGGGAGGTTTTCGAGGAGATAAAATTTTCGAACCCCGATGCGGTGAAATCGTTCTTTTCCCGCATTTCGGAATGGAGAAAAAAAAGCAAGAATGCGGATATCGTTTCTTTTTTTGAGACGATTGCCCGGGAGTCGGGATTTCTCGCGCATATTCTTTCGCTTCCCGATTCGGTCGAGAAAATGGATAAACTGACCGCGCTTTTCGAGGAGGTGAAATCGCTTGCCGAGACGCATCGCGGAATGCTGCTCGAAAGATTTATCGAATATCTCGACATGCTCGCGCTTCACAATGTTTCTATCAGAAAAAGCGGCGCGCGCCATACGGTTTCGCGGGTTCGGTGCATGACGGCGCACAAGGCGAAAGGGCTTGAATTCGAATACGTATATATCATCGGCGCCCGGGACGGACATTGGGGAAACAGGCGGAACTCGGACAAACTCCCTCTCGTCCCGCGCACATTCTCCCTTTTTGGACGTGATGTGGGAGGAAACGATATCGACGACGAACGGCGGCTCTTTTATGTCGCGCTGACGCGCGCAAAAAAGGAAATCGCCGTTTCCTACGCGCGAACGGACGAAACAGGCAGGGAAAAACTCCCGTCTCAGTTCATATCCGAACTGAGACCGGAACTCCTTTCCGAGGGCGATGTCGGGCGGTACGAAGCCGAATACGAATCGAGAAAACAAGAGATGTTTTCGGAATCGTTTGTCTCGGGGGTGGATATCCGCAATAAGGATTTCGTGAAAGAGGTCTTTTTGCGGAACGGACTCTCGGTTACCGGACTGAACAATTATCTTGACTGTCCATGGAAATATTTTTACACGAATCTCCTCCGCATTCCCAAAGCAATGGAGAAGCATCAGATGTACGGCATCGCCGTGCACGGCGCGCTCCGTGATTTTTTCGACAACCTCGGGAAGAGGGATATTGAGAGCGATTTTCTCCTCAAGCGATTCGAGTTTTATCTGAATCGCCAGCCGCTCGATCCGGTTGATTATGCGGAAACACTTGAAAGGGGAAGGAGGGCGCTCGCGGGATACTTCGGCGCGTACAAGGGGCGATTTCACGAACACACGCTCACCGAATTCTCGATACAAGGAGTTTTTCTCACTCCCGACATTCGTCTCACAGGCGTCATCGACAAATTGGAAATTTTGAATGATGCAGGAAAAGTGAACGTCGTTGACTATAAGACGGGGAAGCCGAAATCGCGGGGAACGATAGAGGGTTCGACGAAATCATCCGACGGTGGAATCAAGCGCCAACTCCTTTTCTACAAAATCCTCCTCGATCTTTATAAGGAAGGGGGGAAATTCGAGATGGTTTCCGGAGATATCGATTTTGTCGAGCCGGATGAAAAGGGGAGATACAAAAAAGAGCATTTCGATATCGTGCCTGAAGATGTGAAGGAATTGAAACGGCTCATTCTAGAAGTGTCGGAGGAAATCCTCTCTCTCGCGTTTTGGGACAGATTTTGCTGCGATGGGAAATGTGAGTTCTGCGAGCTTCGGAAAATGATGGCGTAGAAATGGGAGGAGAGAGGGTTATGCTCTCCTTTTCTGCGCGATGACGCCTTTTCGGGTGATATTCGCGGGAAATTCGCTCCAGACGAGAGGCAGGGTTTCGATATTTTCGAATCCATTTATTTTGAGCATTCCGGAAAGTCTCTCCGGAGACATCACGGAAAATCCGTAGAGCATCCCGTATATTTTTCCGCACCAGTTGTCGTTCATATTCACCATAACGAAGTACCCTCCCGGTTTCAGGAGGCGGAAAACGACAGGAAGCGCGAGTTCGAGATCGATATGTTCAAGCACGCCGCTTGCGGCGATGCAATGAAACGATCCCGGTTTTTCCCGCGTCGAAACCTCCTTATCAAGGAAAGTGATCTCTTCGGGATTGTTCGCGTCCGCTTCGCCGAATTCGAGGCGTTCGGGCGGGATGCGGCTTTTATACGCCCTTTTGGACGCGACGAGGAGCATCTTTGGATCGATATCGGTTGCGACGATGTGCGCGTTCGGGAACCGCTCGAGAAGCGCGAAACTCACGATGCCCGTTCCGCATCCGATCTCCAATATTTCAGGGAAAGGAGGAAGGGAAAAAGGAAGTCTTTTTATAAAACGCGTGATGCCACGTTCAAGTCCGCTCATTCTCATCCCGAAATTCCACGACCCGGACAATTTCGAATACGGCGTTTCCATATGATTATTTGCCTTTTTTTATTACGTTTAACATCGTTTCCACGCGGGATATGTCCTCATCGCTAATGACGGAGACCGGAATGACGTCCTTTCCTATTTTTTTTGAAAGGTTTTTCGCTTTTTTCGCCGCTTCCGATTCCGGAACGAGATCTTTTTTCGAAAGGAAAACAAATTCTTCTTTTGCGACGAGTTCGGGGTTGTATGCCTTGAGTTCCTTGCGCACCGTTTTGTAGTCCGTTTCGGGATGTTCCGATTCCGCAGAGACGAAATGAAAAAGCGTTCGGGTGCGCTCGATGTGGCGAAGGAATTTTATTCCGAGCCCCTTTCCCTCCGCAGCTCCCTCGATGAGTCCTGGGATGTCCGCGAGGATGAGTTCGTAATATACGCCAAGATGGGGTTCGAGCGTCGTGAACTGATAATTCGCCACCTTGCTTTTTGCGTTCGTAAGCGTGTTGAGCCAGCTCGATTTTCCGACGTTCGGAAGACCGATGAGTCCGACGTCCGCGATAAGTTTCAGTTCGAGTCTGATTTCGAACCGTTCGCCCGGAAGACCGGGCTGAAATTCCTTCGGCGTCGTGTTCCGGGATGATTTGAAGTGGAAATTTCCTTTTCCTCCCTTTCCTCCGCGCGCGACGAGCACGCGTTCGCCGATCTTCGTGATTTCGTCCCGCGACGAGTTTGTGAGGTTGTAGATGACGGTTCCCACAGGGACCTTGAGGAAGAGATCGCTTCCGTTCGTTCCGTCGCGGAATTGCGAGCGTCCGTCCTTTCCGTTTCCCGCCTCAAGTTTTTTCTTGAAGCGAAACTGATTGAGCGCGCTTAAGTCGGCAACGCCTTCCATATACACGTTGCCGCCGTCTCCGCCGCGCGCGCCGGTCGGTCCGAGCGCGAGAAGATTCTTGTCGAACGCGACAGCTCCTCTCCCGCCGTTTCCTCCGCGGATGTCTATGATTACGTCATCTACGAGCATATATTGATTGTACGCAATCTGGGCGGTTCATACAAAACCCTTTCCTTTTCTTTTCTTGGATGTACAATGTGATTGTGGAATTTCCCGTAAGGAACGGTATTTTATGAAAAATACGGTAGAAAACATCGTATGCGAACTTCGCGCAAAAAAAGGCGTCACCCAGGAGGAGCTTGCGTCT
>DYGP01000019.1:0-5438 GCA_020724685.1 Candidatus Paceibacter sp. | reverse complement strand
AGTCACGCGTCAGACGATAATCTCCATCGAGCGGGGGAATTATACCCCGTCCGTTCTTCTGGCAATGAGAATCGCGTTGTTTTTTGGGCAGCCCGTCGAAAAAATATTCTTGATAAAACATGAAAAATAACATAAACGCAGAACTTTTTGTCGCAGGATTTCTTATAATTCTCCTCATATTTTTTTTCAATCCGTTTGATTTTTGGATGCCTTCCATGGCAACCACGGTGCTTGTGGGGCTTCTTATAGCCGCATTTTCGGTATTTCTCGGGTTTGTCTGGGGAGAGAAAGCTGAGGACGAGCGGGAACATTTTATTTCCCTTATTGCGGGACGGATCGCTTTTCTCATCGGCGCGGGGATTCTCGTGATTGGAGTCGTTATACAGGCTCTTCTCAAGAACACGCCAGATCCATGGCTTATGAGCGCTTTGGCGGGGATGGTGGTGGCAAAAATCGCGGGACTTGTTTACGGAAAAATCAAAAAATAACCGTTTCCGATTATCCACAGGAAATGTAAAGTAGGCTTTACATTTCTTTTTGTGTGGGTATACTGGGAAACATGGACAATAAAAAAGAAAACGCGCCCGCGACGCGGACAATGGTAATCGTTATCGCGGTAATCGTTATTGTTTTTTCCGGTGTTGTGTATTCTTTGAACGGCGGATGGAACGATGCGATGACGGAAGAGGGGATGAGTATTCAGGAAGGTGTCGGCATGATGGAGGAAAGATCGATGGAAGATGAAGGCGATGCAATGATGGAGAAAGAGGCGGGCGCAATGACGGATGATTCGATGATTCAGGAGGCTATGCCGGAAAAAGTTTTGTATGAGGGAGCCGTCCTTGCGGGCACATCCGACCAACTTCTTGATTTTAAAAAAGCCGATTATGACAAAGCTCTTGCGTCGGACAATCTTGTCGTCCTTTATTTTTATGCGGATTGGTGTCCCGTATGCAGAGCGGAGACCGAAAATTCACTCTACCCCGCATTCAACGAGATCGATTCTGGAAAAATCGTCGGATTCCGGGTGAATTATAACGACAAGGATACGGACTCAGATGAGAAGGAGCTTGCGCGGGAATTCGGCGTGGCGTACCAGCACACGAAGGTGTTTGTAAGAAACGGTCAACGTATTCTCAAATCCCCCGAAGAATGGAATAAAGATCGATATCTTTCCGAGATGAGAAACGCGCTTTAAGGCAATATGATTGATGTAACCATTCCATTTGCAGTGGTGGCGGGACTCGTTTCTTTTTTGAGTCCGTGCGTTTTGCCGATTATCCCGGGTTTTCTCGCGTATCTTTCCGGAAGCTCTCTCGAGGATTCGGGAAAAAATCGGATGAAAATATTTCTCAACAGCATATTCTTTGTACTTGGTTTCTCGATTGTATTCGCGGCGCTCGGCGTTCTTTTAAATACCGTACTCGAGGCAGTGGCGTACGATGTGCAGATTTGGCTTGCCCGACTCGGAGGAGCGCTTATCATTCTTTTTGGATTGTATCTTACTGGATTGCTTAAGCTCACGTTTCTCGAGAGGGAATACAAGGTGACAATAAAAAGAAAGTTCGGTTCGCGGTATCTTACTTCGTTCTTGTTCGGATCCGCTTTCGCCGCAGGATGGACGCCGTGCGTCGGGGCGGTCCTTGGAGGAATTCTCGGATTGGCGGCTAGTAAGCCCGGATTCGCGCTCGTGCTTCTTTTCTCATATGCCGTCGGGCTCGGAATTCCGTTTCTCATCGTCGGACTTTTTACCTCTCAGGCGTCGCTCGTGATTGCCAGGTTCGTGGGTGCGCTTAAATGGGTGAATGTTGTTTTCGGAGTTTTGCTTATCGCCATAGGCATCCTTGCGTTTACCCAGAATCTCGGGCTTGTGGCAAATCTCGGATTTATCAACGGACTCCTGCTTAAATGATATGAACGAGAAAAAGAGAACAATAGCGTTTATATTCGCGATAGTCATGATTCTCGGGGCAATATTCTATTTTCAGACGCTGGGATCAGATATGAAAAAACCTTTTTCAAGTATAAATATAGGACGGACGACCGAAGGAAAATCGGGAAAATATCCGCAGGCGAAGGAAATCGTGAATCCTTCGGGATTTATCAACGCGAATCCGTTCGGTTTAAGGGATTTGATAGGAAAGAAAGTGATTTTAGTGGATTTCTGGACGTACAGTTGCATCAATTGTCAAAGGACAATGCCTTATCTGAACGCATGGTATGAGAAATACGGAGATAAGGGACTTGAAATCGTCGGGATACATTCTCCGGAATTCGAATTTGAGAAAGATTATGACAATGTCGTGCGCGCTGTCGAGAAGTTCGGGATATCGTATCCGGTGGTTCTCGATAACGATTTTTCAACGTGGAGGGCGTATGGGAATCGATATTGGCCGAGAAAATATCTCATCGACATTGACGGATACGTCGTGTATGACCATATCGGCGAAGGCGGGTATGAGGAGACGGAAGAGAAAATACAGGGACTTTTACGCGAACGCACGGAACGTCTCGGTGCCGTTTCGGAAACGCTCGGAGGATCGGTTTTCCCCCCAAACGCTCCGCGAGTAGATGCTTCGAGGATAGGAAGTCCGGAGATATATTTCGGTTCGGCGAGGAATGCTTTTCTCGGAAACGGCACCCCTCTTCCTTCGGAACAAAATTTTGTATTTCCCGAAGAAAGGGAGTTGAACGTCTTATATCTTGAGGGGCGATGGAAATTTACCCCCGAATATGCCGAAAACGCAGGGAAGGCGAAGATCGCCTTTCGGTACGATTCGAAAGACGTGTATTTTGTCGCTGAAGCGCTTGATCCGGTGAATATCAGAATTTTTCGGGATGGAAATTTCGTAGATGAAATCCAAGTTTCGGATTCATCTCTCTATATCCTTGTGAAGGGAGTTGAATACGAAGAGCACCTTTTGGAGATAGAGGTTGATAATGCGGGTCTCCGCGCTTTCACGTTCACGTTCGGTTAGTCGGCGTTTTCAGACGCCGCTGTGTCGGGCGAAAGAGAATTGTTTTTGCGTTTTTTTATCCGTGAGACGAGGAGCCAAAGGTGAAGCGCGACGAGAAGAGCGATGTTCGGATACCAGATGATTTCCCTTCCCCACGGAATACCGTCAACGCCGAGATCCGAAAGAGGCCAGAGAAACGGGGTCGGAAAGAAATCGAATGAATGGGTCGGAATGTCTATCATAATATGAAGTCCCCACGCGAGCATGGGGATGAATGGTTTTTTCCTGATAAGCCAAACGAGGCCGAATGCGATCGCGAAGACAACGAGGCTGTGGGTAATGTCGTAGAGTGTGTGGACGTAGGAAGGGATACTCGACGGATCGGGCGGCCCCGCGGAAAAATCCGGACGCGAGGCGATGCCGAGCACGGAAGCGACGAAAAAGATTCCGAACGAAAAAAGGTCGGGCGCGACGCCGAAGAAGAGGGCTTTCGCATACTCTTTTTTGTTTTTCCTTCCGAAGGCGATGCCTCCCCACAATCCATGCGAAACAATGTCCATTTCCGAAAATTATAATATTTCTCTTTGTTTTTCCGCAACCTTTCCCACTTAAGGAAGATCGTTCTCGCGGCGTGGAAAAAAAATCGGTTTCCGATTAGGATGATGGTACGTATGAAACAATGTCTTGTTTTGGAAACTCCGCGGGAGAGCGACTATGAGCTCATTGATTCCGGAGAGGGAGAAAAGCTCGAGAGGTACGGATCCGTGGTGCTTTCGCGCCCCGATCCGCAGGCGCTCTGGCCGAAAGCGCGCCCCGAAGCCTGGGAGAAAAAGGACGGAGCGTTTATGAGTTCCCGCGCGGAGGGAAAATGGGTGTGGAAAAAGAATGTTCCCGAAAAATGGCGGATGTCGCTTGGGGGACTCAAATTTTGGATTCGTCCGAGCACGTTCAAGCACACGGGGGTTTTTCCCGAACAGGTGCCGAATTGGGAATGGACGAGCGGACTCATTCGCGGGGCGGGACGGAAGGTCTCCGTCCTGAATCTCTTCGGATACACGGGTGGCGCAACGCTTGCCGCCGCGCAAGCGGGGGCGGAAGTGTGCCACGTGGACGGATCCAGGGTCGCAATCGGGTGGGCGAAGGACAATGCCGCGCTTTCCGATCTTTCCAGAAAGCCGATACGATGGATCCTCGACGACGCGTTTTCGTTCGTGAAACGGGAGGCGCGGAGAGGGAAAAAATACGACGGAATCATCATGGATCCGCCGGCGTTCGGCCATGGTCCGAAGAGAGAGCTTTGGAAGATCGAAAAACATATGCTTGGACTTCTCAATGTTTCGTACGAGATTCTCTCAGAGAAACCGATTTTTTTCCTCGTGAACGGATATGCGTCCGGATATTCTTCGATGGCGTATCAAAACAATCTCATTGCGCTTGAAAGGAGTTTCGGGGGAACGGTTGAGGCGGGAGAACTTTCCATTCCGGAAGCGCTCGGCGCGCGGTCGCTCCCTGCGGGAATATTTGCGCGGTGGCGTCCGTAATATGCTCAAAGTGCTCTACGAGGACAATCATCTTATCGCGGTCCATAAGCCGGCGGGGATGCTTGTGCAGGGCGATGCGTCAGGCGATTGGTGTCTCATGGACGAGGTGAAGGATTATCTGAAAAAGAAGTACGAAAAAAAAGGAAGGGTGTTTCTCGGACTTTTGCACCGGCTCGATAGGCCGGTCGAGGGTGTGGTGCTTTTTGCAAAAACAAGCAAAGGCGCATCGCGCCTTTCGGAGCAGATACGTAATCGCGAAACGGAAAAGATTTATCACGCGCTGGTCTGCGGCATGCCGGAAAAGAAATCGGGGCGACTCGTGCATAAACTCGAGAAAGATACGGATCGCCGCCGTGCGCGGGAATCAAAGACGGGGGATTATGCGGAGCTTTTTTACGACGTGGAGAAAATGGGAAGGAAATATTCGCTTGTGCGCATCCGGCTCGTGACGGGAAAATTCCATCAGATTCGGACGCAATTCTCGTCCATCGGGCATCCGGTTGCGGGAGACGTGAAATATGGGGCGCCGGAAGCGTTCTCGTGGGGGATTGCGCTCGCCGCAACCTCACTTTCTTTTGAAACCGCGACGACGCATGAGCCGGTCACCGTTTCCGTTCCGATTCCAGAAGAATGGAAAAATCTGTTGAAAATGTAAGATTTTTCTGAATATATAAACAAAATTACTCAGTGAACCATTCGCGCGAATAGCTCACTTGAAATGTGGTATTATAAAGATATGAAAAGATGGGTAAATATATTTAAGGCGTTGTCGAACGTGAATCGCCTGAAGATCATAAAATTTCTCCATGACAAAGGAGAGAAAAACGTGACGGAAATTACGGAGCATTTAAACATATCCCTGAACGCCACATCAAAACATTTGTTACTCCTGGAGAAAATCAACATCCTATCTTCGATTGGAAAGAAGGGGCATGTTTTT
>DYGP01000018.1 GCA_020724685.1 Candidatus Paceibacter sp. | reverse complement strand
GGGCACGAGGTCCCCGAAGTTCGAAGCGTTGATGCGGCGGGTGACCGCGGGCAACCAGAAGGAAAGCTGGTGACCGACAATTTCGAAATTATCGTTCCTGCGGGATGGAGAAGCACTGCCCCCGCAATCGGATCTTCGGCGACGGTGATCAAGGCCGACGAGCAACTCGACGACCCCGCGGCCGAGAAGATCAATTTCAGGAGTTATTTCGCGGTGAGCTACGATCTGGCGCAGGAAAAAACCCTTTCTGAATACACGGAAGCGGTGAGAGATCAGCTTTGGCAGTTGATTCCGGGAATTGTTTTCGCTGGGGAGCGCGACCTTGTCATAAACGGCAGAGCGGCCCGGGCGTTTGAAGCGGATTTCGTCCAGCAGGGCGCCGATTTCAAGATTCTGATGGTTGCGGTCGGAGGTTCGGGCGACGACGTCTGGGTGATATCGTTCAACACCTTGCAGAGTCTCTGGGATGAATATCGTGAGACGATCTCCGAGATTGCCGAAAGTTTCAAACTGAAACTGAGAGAATAGCCTTCGTGGGGACGGGGAAAGAAAATAATCCATGGATATCTTCAAAAGATACATCGAATATATCAGGGACAATCCGGAAGGGTACTGGTTCAAGCGGAAGCTTTACGGCTGGGGATGGATGCCCGTAAAGTGGCAGGGGTGGCTGGTTGTGGCATGCGCCGTCGCCTTCGTCGCGTTCGGGTTCTATATCGGGGAGACGGACGACGCTCCCGGCGCCGCGCTTTTGGGGTTGCTCGTCGGGTTCGCCGTTTTGTTTTTCTTTGGATACCGAAAAGGAGAAAAGCCGCGCTGGCAGTGGGGATTTCCAAAAGATGAGGAAGAAATAGGAGGCCGATAATTACTCTTTCACCCCCTCGATGATCGCCACTTCGATGGGGATGATCGGGAATTGGCTGTAGCGCATCTGACCGTACGCCTCGATGAGGCGTTTCAGGAGTTCGATATGCTTCTCTTTGAAGATTCCCGCGTGCGCGGAAAGCATGTTCAGGTGTTCCTCCATGAGTTCTTTCTTGAACGCGTCCTTCATGTCGGGGCTGTGGGAGAGCACCGCGGCGCGGCGGAGATATTGGATAAGGTCTTTCGTGAAGTGCGCGATATTGTATCCTCCTTCCTGTATTTCGGAGACCGCCTTGAGTGCGGCTTCCATGTTTCCTTCGAGCAAAAATCCCGCGAACTCGGAGAGTTTGTGAAATCCGATCTTTCCGATCGTCTGTTCGACGTCCTCGAGCGCAACCGTCTTTTTCCCGAAAGAGACGAGTTGGTCAAGGAGCGACTCCGCGTCGCGGAAGCTTCCGTCTCCCGAAGAGGCGATAAGATCAAGCGCTTCTTTCCCGATGGTGATGCCCTCTTCTTTCGCAATGCGCGCAAGCTTGTCCGAGATCTGCATGATGGAAACGCGCCGGAAATGGAATTGTTGGGTGCGTGATGCGATGGTTGCGGGAACCTTTTCCGTTTCCGTCGTCGCGAGGATCATGATGACATAGTGCGGCGGCTCTTCGAGCGTTTTGAGAAGCGCGTTCCAGGCGTCCTTCGTGAGCATGTGCGCTTCGTCGATGATGAATACTTTGTATCTGGATTCCGTGGGGGAGAGGCGAACGCTCTCCTTGAGATCGCGGATTTCGTCGATCCCGCGGTTTGACGCCGCATCGATTTCGACGACGTCAAGGCTCCGTCCCTGATCAATGGCGGTGCATGCGGCGCATTCGTTGCACGGCTCTCCCTTTTCCCTGAACTTCTTATCCGCGTTCCGTTTTTCGCAGTTTGCAATTTTCGCGATGAGGCGCGCGGTCGTCGTTTTTCCCGTCCCGCGCGGTCCCGAAAAGAGGTAGGCATGCGCGAGCCGGTCCTGCCGCGCCGCTTCGCGGAGAATCTTCACGATCGTATCCTGGCCGAGAAGGTCGGAAAAAGAGAGCGGGCGGTATTTGCGGTATATGGCGAGCGACATACCTCAATTATAACCAACGGCGGACAACTCACAACCCGCAAAAACTTTTCGGGCGGCGCTTATCACGGAGCGCTTTATGCCTTATACTTCCTGTATGAGCAACATCGTCATCAAGAGCTCGGCGTTCAAGGAGGGGGAAACGATTCCCGCAAAATACACATGCGAGGGGGAAAATGTGAATCCGTTCTTGGAGATACGGAACGTTCCGCAGGGAACAAAGAGCCTTGCGCTTATCATGGATGATCCGGACGCGACCGGAGGACGGACGTGGGATCATTGGATCATGTGGAACATCGAACCGGGAACGCAATACGTTGCCGAAGACACCGTTCCCCACAACGCGGTCGTGGGGCTGAACAGTTGGGGATCGAATCGTTACGGCGGACCGTGTCCGCCCCCCGGAAACGCGCCGCACCGCTATGTCTTCAAGCTCTACGCCCTCGACGCGATCCTCGATCTTTCTTCCGATTCCCCGAAGGAACGTCTCGTAGAGGCGATGGAGGGCCACATTCTCGAGGAGACTGCGCTCGTCGGAATGTTCGGGAGGTAGAGAATTACAAATTTTCCTCGCTCAAGTGTCTCCGGGGCGACGCCCAAGTCTTACTTTCTCTCGGACAAATTTGTAAATGGAATAGATGTTTTATGCAAAAGCAGCCGAAGAATGATTCGAAATATGAGTGGACGAGCCATGCGTGGATGAAGATGCAGTACTACGGCATTTCCGAGGGAAGGATAAAAAGGATCATCCGTTTTCCCGCACGGACGGAGGAAGGGGTTGCCGAAAATACGGTTGCGGTGATGCAGTCTGCGGGGACGACGAAATATCAGGAGATCTGGGTAATGTACTCGCTTGTGCGGGCACAAGCGAAACCCAAAACCCAAAACTCAAATCTCAAAAATAAGATGGAGCAGAACCTTAAGGAGATTCTGGGGAGGGGAGGAAAGAAATTCCGCATCATCACCGCATGGCGATATCCGGGAAAAAGTCCCGAACGAAATCCCGTTCCCCGCGAGATTTTGGACGAGGTGAGAAGTTTGCTTTAGGGATCCGCATGCCCGCCCTTGCCAATACTTCTCCGGGAAGAAAACAGGAGAATATGAAAGAAGGAAACGAGAGGAAAAAAGGGAAGGAGGGGAAAAAGAGCAAGACCTCCCGCGTTCAGGGAGAGGAATTTTTTTCCCGCGACGCGGTTGCGGTCGCGAAAGCGATTCTCGGCGCGACGCTTGTGCGACGGAAAGGGAAAAAAGTGATCAGGTGCCGCATCGCAGAGACGGAAACGTATCACGGTCTCCGGGATCGGGCGTCTCACGCGTCGCGCGGGAAGACTCCCCGGAATGCGCCGATGTTCGGCCCGGCGGGGCGGTGGTATGTCTATTTCACCTACGGCATGCATTGGATGCTCAACCTTGTTACCGGCGCGGACGCGCTTCCTTCGGCGGTGCTCATTCGCGCCGTTATTCTGGAAGACGGAACGATTCTCAACGGTCCGGCGAAATTGACGAAATATCTCGGGGTGGGGAAGGCTTTTAACGGCAAAGAGACATCTCCAAAGACGGGGCTTTGGATCGAGCGGGGAAGGAGCGTTTCTTCCCTTCGGATAAGGGCCTCTTCCCGCGTAGGCGTGGGATATGCGGGTCCGTATTGGTCCCGCCGGAAATGGCGATTCACGATGCTTTAGGACACTATTGACAAATTGTCAATTTAGGTGTAACATATTGCCCAGTATTTCTTAATAAAAAAAACAGCGGTTTTCGTGTGAAAACTGCTGAATCTTATAACTTCAAAAAGGAGCAACAAATGGAAAATTCGTCATTTTTCGACGTATTACTTTCTCAGTGGTGGGTACTTCTCGCCGTCGTTCTGTTTTTTCTTTCCGCAAAAACCATACTTGGTTGGGTCATCATCAAAGACAGCCAAAATGGTGTTGTGGTAAAAAAATGGGGTATTGGGAAAAAATCCCGACTTCCCGAAGGACAGATCATAGCAAGAAACGGCGAAGCCGGCATATGGGCGGAAATGCTCGGACCGGGACTTCACTTCTTCAAATGGTGGTGGATGTATGACGTAAAGAAGGTCAACATCACCGAAGTGCCGAAAGATCACATCGGTATCATCGAATCAATTGACGGTGCAAAGCTACCGCAAGGCGCGATTCTTGCAACGAATGTCGTAGAATGCGATTCGTTCCAGGATGCCAAGGCGTTTTTGGATAGCGGCGGACAGAAAGGATGGCAGAGAAACTTTCTCACCAACGGTCAGTACCGTATCAACACCTTCCTTTTCAAGGTAAATATCGTTCCCGCGCTTGAAATAGCCTCGAACGAAATAGGTCTTGTAACGACGCTTGATGGTGTTCAACTGCCCCCAAAGAGCATTGCTGGAAAAATGCTTGAAGGTCACAAAACCTTCCAGGACGCGAATGAGTTTTTGGAGAAAGGCGGCTTCAGGGGACTCCAGGAAGAAGTACTCTTGCCTGGTAAGTATTACATCAACCCGAAATTCGCTGACGTACAGAAGAAAAGCATGATCCGCGTCGAAGTCGGATATGTCGGTGTCGTAAACTCGTTCATCGGCGAACCCGGCGAGGACGTTTCCGGAGAAGGATTCAAGCACGGAAATATCGTAAGAGAGGGTCAGAAGGGTATCTGGGAAAAAACACTTGATCCCGGTCTCTATCCGATAAATCCGCGGCTTCAAGATGTGCTTATGGTGCCGACCACGAACATCGTTCTCAACTGGAAAAATGAGATAACAGAATCTCACGGTCTGGATGAGAAACTCAGCACCATAAAGGTAAGATCGAAAGACGGCTTCACGTTTGACTTGGAAGTTTCTCAGGTCATAAACATTTCCGATAAAGCCGCTCCGAAAGTCATTGCGCGTTTCGGAACCGTGGAAAATCTTGTTTCGCAGGTTCTCGAACCTACGATAGGGAACTATTTCCGTAATAGCGCCCAGACCTCAGAAGCTCTTACTTTTGTTGACGGAAGAGCTGAACGTCAGGCGGAGGCAAGACAGCACATCGAAAAAATACTAAAACAGTACGATATCGAGTGTGTCGACACGCTTATCGGAGACATTAATCCTCCGGAAGAACTCATGAAAATCCTCGCCGACAGAAAGATTGCGGAACAGCAGCAAGAGATGTATCTCATGCAGAAAGCGTCGGAAGAGAAGCGTCAAGACTTCGTCAAAGCCCAGACTGCGGCCACAAAAGAAGAGCAATTGACCGCTGCGCGATATGACAAGGATATCGCGACACAGAAGGCCGAAGCAAAAGTCGAAACCGCGAAAGGAGACAGAGAATCAGCAAAGATTACTGCTGACGGTGAAGCATATGTATTAACCACAGTCGGTTCGGCAAAAGCCAAAAACATCGATGAGGTTGGTAGTGCTGAAGCAGGCGTCATTAAGAAAAAGACCGACGCGATGGGTCAGGAACAGTTCGCAATCGTTCAGGTTGCCGAACACCTCTCGAAGAACGGAATGAAGATTGTTCCGGATATTCTCATCCAGGGCGCTTCGGGCGGCAGCGGAAGCATCGTTGATGCTCTCATTGGTGCCGAGATTCTGAAGCACAAATCCGATCTCTTCAAAAAACCAGTTGGTGATGAAGGTGCGGATAAAAAGACGTCTCCGGAAGACGAATCCGCAAAAACGGATGAATCTTCTAAGGAAGACAAATAAGAAGTTATAAAAATTCAAAAATATAAAAAACCGAATGGAGACATTCGGTTTTTGTTTTCAGCAATATCCTTTTATTTTCGAGACAACGAACGCCAACGTGTCCCAGAAGAGGAATCTCCAGAAGTTGTCGAATCGTTTCTGGGAGTTTGCTCCTTTTACGTACGGAGAGAACGCCTTTAGCACATAAAACTTTTTTCCGCTTCCGTGCCAGCGTTTTTTGAACGTCGCACGGACTCTCCGGGCATGCCATTGCTGACACACGACAACGGCGGAATCCCATCCCTTGTTTTTCATTATCTCAAGGGTATTGTCCGCGTTCAGATACGTACGGTTGCTTTCCCCCTCGAACCACACTCCCTGAGGAGTTTCCCGGTTTCCGTATCTCGACATATACATTGCGTAGTATTCCCGAAGCCCCTTGTGTTCATACCCTCCGCAAAAGAGGATGTTGTCTGCGTTCCCGCTTCGGAAGATCCGGTCGGCCACGAGCGCGATCATCTTTGATTGCGGACTCGGTCCCTTTCCGTCTTTTGCGACGTCGGTCCCTATTGCGATAATGACGTCAACCGATGACGGAAATGCCGTTTCCAGATAGGAATCACCGCCTTTCATTTGAAAGGTTTTTTCAAACCACTCCGACGCTTTCACTCTTCACCTCGCCAGTTTGTTGTAAGAAACTGTTTTTTTCATACCGCTTTCCCCCCAAAATGTCAAAATTCGCGCGGAGAAGCCGCGCGATTGTTTTTTAATACGGGAGCCGAAATCCCTCGACCATCGAGTGGACGAAATCGAGAAATTTGAAAAAAAGGAAGATTGCGGCGATGACCGTTCCGGCGATGACGCACCCGAAAAGTATTTTTCCCGAAAGAGGGAATTCCTCTCTCGGAGCGGATTTGTCATTCATCGCTTCCTCCTTCGTCTTCTTTTTTCCCGCGTTCCGAATATTCGACGCATTCGGGGCAGGGAATCCATGTTCTTCCCTGAAGCACCATGCCCGCATGCGGGTTCTCATCTCCTCCGCACGTCGTGCAATCGGGATTCACGCAAATCCATTCGGGGGGTTTCGGAACGTCGTGCACATCGTCTCTTTTCATTTTTCCTCCGGCGTTATGTGAGAAGCTGTTTTATTTTTACAATTTTTTTCATTTTTAGTCAAACCAGTCCGGATTCCGGCGGGACGGGGGCGGGGATTCTCTTGTGGAAAATCGCATCGTGGAGCATGATGGAAAGGATGAAATTAAGCATTGGAATTGTCGGTTTGCCGAACGTAGGCAAGTCGACGCTTTTCAAACTCCTGACGAGTCAGGAGATCGTCGTCGCCAATTATCCGTTCGCGACGATCGATCCGAACGTCGGGGTTGTGCCTGTTCCGGACGAGCGGGTTGACGCGCTTGCCGAACTCTCGCGCTCGAAAAAGAAAGTTCCCGCGGTCGTCGAATTTTACGATATCGCGGGGCTCGTGAAAGGGGCGAACAAGGGCGAGGGACTCGGAAACCAGTTCCTTTCGCATATCCGGGAATGCGCGGCGATCGTTCAGGTTGTGCGCTGTTTCGATTCTTCGGAGATCATTCACGTCGAAGGCGCTCCCGATCCCGAACGCGACATCGACATCATCAACACGGAACTTCTCCTCAAAGACCTCGATACGGTCGAGAGACGTCTTCATAAGGCGGAATCGGAGGCGAAAAGCGGAAAGAAAGAATTCGTTGCGGTGCGGGACGCGCTCAGGGAGATCAGGAATGAGATCGACAGGGGAATCCCTCTTTTCGCCTCCCCGAACTATTCCAATGTTCTCAAGAACATTGGAATAGTCGGAGACGTGGGGCTTCTCACCGCGAAGACGCAGATTTTTCTCCTGAACGGAGAGGAGAGCGACGTATCCGAGGCGCTCAAGGAAAAGATACGGAATATGAACGCGTATCACGTCGTCGCGAATCTCGGATCAGGCGATCCGGTTCCGACGCTTATCAAAAAAGCATATGAGACGCTTGACCTCATGAGTTTTCTCACGACCGGCGAGGACGAGACGCGGGCGTGGACGGTGAAGAACGGAACGAAGGCGCCGCAGGCCGCCGGGGTGATCCATACCGATTTCGAAAAAAAATTCATCCGCGCCGAGGTCATTGATTGGCGCAAACTCGCGGAGGCGGGAGGATGGGCGCAGGCGCGCCAAAAAGGGTGGATCCGGCTCGAAGGGAAAGAGTATGTCGTGCGAGACGGCGACGTGATGGTGATACGGCACGGATAGGAAAACTCAAAAATCAAAAGCGTGGCTGTCCGTGCGTGTAGAAAACATTGCGATAACAGCGTACAATAGGTATATATATTGTTTCGTATGCACTACGAGCTTTCATCAGACGCGTACAAAGGACCGCTCGACAAACTCCTCGAACTCATCGAGGAGAAAAAACTTGAGATCACGACCATCGCGCTCGCCGAAGTCACATCCGATTTTTTGAGGTACGTCGAGACGCTTGAGGCGGAAGGGAGGAAGGATGTGGTCGCCGACTTTCTCGTCATCGCGTCGAAACTCATTCTCATCAAATCGAAAACGCTTCTCCCGTCGCTCCCGCTCTCCGAAGAGGAGGAGTCCGACATCCGTTCGCTCGAACTTCGTCTCAAACTGTATCAGGAGCTGAAGCGGGGTCAGGCGCACATCAAGGATCGGTGGAGCGCCCATCCCCGGATGGCCGAGAGGGAATTTCTCATGTCGACCGTCGCGTTTTTCTTCCCCCCTTCAAAAACAACCATCGACGATCTGCGTCGCGCGATGAGGAAGGTTGCCGGCGAAATGGAGCGGATCATGCGTCCCGTCGAAACGGTAAAGGCGGAGATTGTCCATCTGAAGCACAAGATTCAGGAGATCATCGAGCGCATTTCGGATATTCCATTTTCCTTTTCCGACATGCACAAAGGAAAGAAAAGAGGCGAGGTGATCGTCCTTTTCATGGCGCTCCTCCATCTCGTAAAAGACCAGATCATCCGCGCCGATCAAAACGATCATTTTTCCGACATCGTCGTTGCGAAGGTTCCGAAAACCCAATAATATAAGGATATCAATGTCTTCTTCGAATTCATATTCAATATCCGCGCTTGAGGCGCTTCTTTTCCAATACGGAGAACCGATATCGAAAAAGAAGGCCGCGACGCTCCTTTCCGTTTCCGAAGAAGAATGCGAACGGCTTGTGAACGAATATGCCGAATCGCTTCGCCGGGAGGAAAGGGGGCTTATGCTTCTTATCGACCATGACATCATTCAGCTTATGACAAAGCCGGAATTCAAGGATGTCCTTGAATCGGTCATTCACGACGAATTTAAGGAGGAGCTGACTCCCGCCGCCCTCGAAACACTTTCGATCATCGCGTATCTTGGCCCGGTTCCGCGCGCGACCATCGATTATATCCGGGGAGTGAATTCAAGCTTCATCGTCAGAAACCTCCTTGTCCGGGGGCTCGTGGAACGGAATCAAGACGAAAATCGCAAGCATGCGTACGAATATAAAATCACTTTCGATTTTCTCAAACACCTCGGAATTTCCCGCGTGGAGGAGCTTCCGGAATTCGACGAGTTCAAGGATATTCTTCTACGGTATGAATCTCAGAACGAAAAAGACAATGCGGGAGACGGAAGCGATTCCGATGGCGCGTCCCCGAAAGGCGAAACACAAACGGAAGAGAGCGTATGAGCATAAAATGGCAGGCGGCAATATTCATAGCGCTTATTCTCGCATCGCTCGCGCTCACGAGGATCGAAACATCCTCGTTCCTCTCTTTCTTTTCGACATCGTCGGGCGCCTCCGAAACCGTTTCAACAGACCTTTCCGAGGCGTCATCCTCTCCTTTTTTTGAGACGGACTCGGTTGCCGTTTCCCGCGCGATTTCGCAAACCGGAAAAACGCTTCCGAAAAGAAAATGGGACGTGCTTGATCCGGGGATAGACGCGGAAGGCGTGCTTATCCAGTCGCTCGACGAAGATTTTCCCTTTCTCCGGTTTCGGACGCACAAAACGTGGCCGATCGCGTCGGTGACGAAATTGCTTACCGCAGTCGTCGTGCTTGAAGAGGGGGGAGAAAAGAAAAGAGTGACGATAAGCCAGAACGCCGTCGACACTCCGGGAGTCGCCGGAAATCTCGTAAGCGGCGAGGTATATTCGACTGAAGATCTCGTGAAGATCATGCTCCTCACGTCCTCGAACGATGCGGCACTCGCGTTTGAGGAGAATGCCGGAGGACGCGAAACTTTCACGACCCTCCTCAACAAAAAGGCGGGGGAAATAGGCATGAGCGACACGGTTCTCCATGAACCGTCGGGTCTCTCCGATCTCAACATATCCACCGCGAACGATCTTCTCAAGCTCGTGAAATATATTATCGAAAAACATCCCGACATCCTGAGTTGGACGCGCCTTCCGAGCATTCTCGTGCAACCGATTAACAGCCAAACGAGCAAAACGCTCTATAATATCAATCCGTTCGTGAACGACACGGAATTTCTCGGGGGGAAAACAGGAACCCTTCCGGAGGCGCGCCAGAATCTCGTTTCCATTTTCTCGTTCAACGAATACCGGATCGCCATCATTCTTCTCGGGAGCGGCGACAGAATACAAGAGGTTCCCGAACTTCTCGAATGGGTCGACAGCGCGTATGAATTCTACGAAAAATAATATCTATGGAACTTTTTGAGGCGGTACGTTCGCTTATCATATTCGCACTTTCGTTTGTGGTCGCGTTGCTCATCACGCCTTTTGTGTTTCACCTGCTTCAGAAATACGGCCTGAAAAAAAGGAATATTCGCGATGAAAAGTCGGCGCCCGTTTTCTACGCGCACCACAAGGGAAAATCCGAGACTCCGACGATGGGAGGAGTCATCATCTGGGGAACGGTGCTCGGACTCGCGGGAATATTTTTTCTCGCCGACACTTTTTTTGACGGGTTCTCGAGCTATTTCAAT